>JAISXV010000076.1 GCA_031270335.1 Prevotellaceae bacterium
CAGTCCCGAAACAGCATTTGCCAGCATTACCAATAATAAAAATACTTTTTTCATTGTTTTTGTTTTTTTATCGTTCAACAATATTTTCTTTTTCAAAAATCATATTTGGATAAGGTCCGTATGAGAGATGGAAGGGATGGTAGTAAAGATCCTCTATTTCAAATTTGGAACTGTTGATTATTTTAAAATACAATCTACCTTCATTTCCCCCACCTAATGAAGGGTCTCCTATCGGTGTTAAATAAATACTGTTTTGCTCGGTATTTATCGCATAATAAAATTCATAAACAGACGTCCCGTATAATGGTCGGATTATGGCAAGTTTTTCCTTGTCAATAAAATTTATATGAAAACGCCATTCTTGATTTTGTTTAGAATAATGAAAAGGATATGTTTCAATATACATTCCCAAATCCAATAATTCTTCTCCTTTCCCGCAGGAAGTAAACCATCCTGCCAAAATCAGCAGCAATATCGTTGCAATTTTCAAAATCTTCTTTTTCATCATCTTTATTAATTTTTTAAAAACTTACTGTTGTAAACTTCTCTATTATCACTGTCTTTCACCGATACGACATAAATGCCATCGGGAAAAGTATAATCTACATCAAAACCATACCATCCATTAATCGAATAGATAAATACGAATATTAAAATAACTATCTTTTTCATAATCTAAACATTTATTTTATTTCGAAATTAATTTTGAACGACACAGGTATCGCTGTATATTTTTCAGGTTCAGGGGAAAATCTGAATACATGAGTAAATCCTGTATAATATTTGCCTTTAAGCAAATTATCTCTGCGAAGATTTTCGTAATATTTCGATAACGCAATCCATCTTTCACGACTGTCATTCCATGAAATAATTATTTCATAACTGTTATTTTCTCCATAAAAAGGATAATAAACCATGTTATCAGTACCAAAACCGGATGTACACGGATAGCCGATTGTATCATTTTGTTGAGAAATAATACGACAAAAACCATCGTATAGCAGATCGGATAAAAAACTGTTAGTATATCTCAATTCATTATTTACATTGAGATTAGTACATTTAAAGTAAAAACTGAAATTTTCACCCTCATTAAATGTTGTTGACGGTTCGCCATCTTTATTCAATAAACTAAAGATAAACTCTATACTGTTAACAGTATCTATAATTACAGGATTTTCGCTATAAGGCACATTACCTCCTTCATCTTTTCCTTTAGCTTCTATTGCTTCTTTAGCTCCGACGCTATTGTTGTCCTTCCCGCAGGAACTAAACCCACCTGCTGCCAGCAGCAATATCGCTACTGTTTTTAAAACCTTCTTTTTCATCATCTTTATTTTTTATTAATTAATATCCATTCTTTGTAAAGGCGCCACTGCCGGACTGAGTGTCCGGAGTGGATTTCCATTTCTAATGTTTTTAATATGTCGTAATTCAATCACCATAATTTAATCTAATTTCAGAGCCAAAGGTAATGGGGTTTATAATACCCTGCAATACCATATTTATGGTATTTTTTCATAAAAAAGGATAATTGCCTGATTTTCATAGAAAAAAAGGTATTTGTCGGAATCGGTCACGAATTAGAAAGCGTCCTGACGGATAAAGTAAACATCTTCAACGCCGGACTGAAACTAAGGATATCGTTCGGTCGATGAATTGTGTGCTAATAAGCGTTTGGGAATACAATGATGTGATTGATTTTCACCATTGATAAAGCCACACATACGTCGTATAACGTGTTCTTGGCGGATCATGAAAAACTTTTTCGCCGATTTTCTCACCGATTCTGTTAGTCAAACGAAGACCGTTTTGAAAAAAGACCGGGTCTTCGTCATGAAAACGATAGGCAGAAAATTCATTCGTTTCCGTGTCGAGATGCGTCAATCCTGCTACATCGGTATAGTAGCGCCCTTTGTTGAAATAATACGTTCCCAGAAAATAATCTTCCAGACCGGAGGAAAGTAACAGAGTATCTTTACCTTCGTTGAAATATGCCCGGACACAGGATTCCATGTAACTTAGATCTTTCCATCGTTCTTTGTGCGGAGGCGTGCGCAGACCTTTGGCAGCAACAGTTACAAGAAACATCGCTCCTTTGCCTTTGACATTGCACATATCGAACTCGGTAAGCGGGTCAAACTCTTTGTTTTCGAGTTTATGCAGTTTCAGACGGGCATTGTCGGGCAATTGCACTCCGCCAAGCGTTACGGGCAAATTTTCCGTACCGCGAATAATCCACCAGAAGTTAGGATTGTCGGGCGATTCGGAACTCAATTGAGCAGTTACTTTTATTTCGTTACCGAAAGGGATACGGAATGTGTTATATACTCCGCTTGGCGAGCCGGTTTTGCCCATCTTGACGGTTGTCCACGGAGCATGACTGTCGTTAAAACCTATTCCGTGACCGAGAAACAGTTCCATATCAATCGACGGCGCCGTTTCGCCATCGACATAAATCCTGATAACAGTCTGTTCGTAACCTTTGAAGTCACCGCCAAACCATATATGCGTTAAAGCGCCCTTTCCCTGGTGATGCATCAAAACTGTTTCACTGTCTTTTGTCAGTATCGTAAGTTCTTTCCCGATAGACCCAAATGTTTTCAAATCGTCGATTGCGACTTTTTGGGCAATTGTTGTTCCATGTAATAACACGAAAATCAGCAATGTAATCAATAATAGATTTCTTTTTTTCATGTTTTTTACTCCCGAATTTGTTAATTTTTTTTGAGTGGTGCCACCAGGAATCGAACCGGGGACACAAGGATTTTCAGTCCTTTGCTCTACCAACTGAGCTATGGCACCTTCAGAAATCGGGCGCAAAGGTAAACATTAATTTCTCTCTGTGCAAATATTTTTAACCGATTTCTATATTTTTCGTACTTTTGTGACGATAAATTATTGCTGTCATAATGGATATTTTGAATTATACTGTTCGCAAAATCAGCATGTTATTGTTGATGATAAGCATTCCGGCAATTCTTGCCGGACAATCGGAATCCGGTGATTCGATTTCAAATAATTTTGTCAGAAATGACACTGCCGGCATCGAAAATATTATTAAACCTCCGGAATTGCAGGTCAAAAAAACACCGGAAAGTATGTCGTCGAGGGCGCCAATGATTCCAATGTCTGTTCCCGGAATGAGCATGATACGACATTCTGACCTTTTGAAGCCACCAAGGTATTCGGGATATGAAAGTATAAAAAATCTGAATTTACCGCCGCCGAAAAATCTCCTGGATTTGATTCGTGAAAATCCTCTCCTGGCATTGTATTATGGTCTCGGAACACTCGCTGGAATGGTAAATCATACCGTAATCGGCGAAGATAAAATGAACTTGATCAGACTGGAAAACATGATTCAGTCGCATTCGGGGATTCCCGAAACGGCAATTTCGGGAAATGGAGCCGTGTATTACGAAATTGATGTGAAACGAAAAAAATAATTAAATCATTATGTTTTCAGGTATAGTAGAAGAAGCAGGTATTGTTACCAAAATCGAAAAAGAACAGGGAAATATGCATATCACAATCCGCTGTTCATTTGCTAATGAATTGAAAATCGACCAAAGCATTGCGCATAACGGCGTCTGTCTGACTGTCGTGAAAAAAGACACAGACGAATACACCGTTACCGCGATCAGGGAAACGCTGGAAAAATCGAATCTCGGAACTCTCAACCCCGGCGATTGGGTGAATCTCGAACGTAGTATGAAGATTGACAGTCTGCTCGACGGTCATCTGGTGCAGGGACATGTTGACCAGACCGCTGTCTGTACCGATATCGAAGAAGCCGAAGGTAGCTGGTATTATACTTTCGAATATAATCCGGCGCCGGGAAATATCACTGTTGAAAAGGGTTCGATAGCGGTCAACGGCGTCAGTCTGACGGTTGTTGATTCCAAAGACAAAAGTTTTCGGAATGCTATCATCCCTTATACATACGAACATACAAACTTCTGTAAATTGCAGAAAGGTAGCGTCGTCAATCTGGAATTTGACATAATTGGCAAATATATCAAACGATATGCCGAAATATATTCCTTGCATTTTCGGAAGTGATTCGATCGACTTCTTCGATGCTGATGTTTTTTAACTCTGCGATTTTCTGCGCGATGAGGGGAATATAAGCGCTTTCGTTGCGTTTACCTCTGTACGGATGCGGAGTAAGATATGGAGCGTCGGTTTCGAGTACGACATCTGTTATGGGGATGATTTCCAGAACTTGCGGCAGTTTGCTGTTTTTAAATGTAATCGCTCCGCCGATGCCTGTTTTGAACGTCCCGTATTCACGGATTTTGAGATAATCGTCGCGACTGCCCGAAAAACCGTGAAATATGCCCCGGATATTTGCATTGTGAATACGGTCGAGTATCGAAAAGATTTCCGTAAACGAATCTCTGGCATGTATTATTATCGGAAGATTACGCTGTTCGGCGAGTTTAATCTGTCTTTCGAAAGCGTCGCGTTGTTGAGCGATGTAATCCATCGACCAGTAACAGTCGATTCCTATCTCGCCGACCGCAACAAAACGGCGTGAGTCCAACTGGCTTTCGACAAAAGCCAGTTCGGTTTCATAATCGTCTTTGACTGACGTAGGATGCAGTCCGACTGCCGGAAAACATATCGCCGGATAATCGTTGCAAAGGTTCATCATCGCATCGAAATCGCTCATGTCCGTCGAAGGAATTATCAGTTGCGAAACTCCGTTTTCGACAGCTCTTTTGACCGCCGCATCACGGTCGGCGTCAAATTCTTCCGAATATAAATGTGTGTGCGTATCTATCATAATTGTGAATTGAGAATTGAAAATTGTGAATTGAGAATTACGTTCATGTTTCCGCTGTCGGCGATGTTCAGCAGTTTGACGCGAACGATTTTTCCTGCCAAATCTTTTTGACACGGGATTTCCGTTTTGATGTAGTTTCGTGTGAAACCATACATTATACCTTTTTTCACCGCCGATTCGAATAATACCTCTTCGTTGCGTCCGGCGTTTTTGATGTAAAAGTCACGATGAAGCCTGCCGCATAATTCGTTAAGTCGTTTAACTCTTGCGCTGATGATTCCGGCGGCGACTTTGTTTTCCATTTTTTCGCTGTCGGTATTGGGACGTTCGGAGTATGGAAATATGTGAAGATATGCAGGATTAATCTCTTCGAGAAACCGGTAAGTGTCTTCAAAATCGTCGTCGGTCTCTCCCGGGAAACCCACAATCACGTCGATACCAAAGAAAGTGTATGCGTCTTTGTTGCGCAATATCTCGATTTTTTCACGAAACAGTTTTGTGAGATATCGCCGGCGCATAAGTCTCAGAATCCGGTCGCTACCCGACTGTAAAGGGATATGGTAGTGCGGCAAAAACTTTCCGGACTGCGAAATGAAATCAATGATTTCGTCCGTAAGCAGGTTAGGCTCAATAGACGAAATCCTGAAACGTTCGACGCCTTCAACTTTGTCAAGCGTTTTTAGCAAATCGATGAATCGTTCGTTGCCCGAACGTCCGAAATCGCCGATATTGACGCCGGTGAGTATTATTTCCTTTGTTCCCGAAGCGGCAATTTTCGTTGCTTCGTCCACGATTGAGGCGACGGAAGGATTGCGGCTTTTTCCTCTCGCCTTAGGGATAGTGCAATAGGCGCATTTATAATCGCATCCGTCCTGAACTTTGAGAAACGAACGTGTCCTGTCGCCCGATGAATATGCCTGGAAAAAACTGTCCACGCTGTTTATTTCGCATGAAAAAATCCGTGCTTCGCCCTTGTTTCTAATGCTGTTGACGTATTCGAACAATCGTCCTTTAGCGTCGGCGCCCAAGACCAAATCCACTCCTTCGATTGAAGCGATTTCCGCAGATTTCAACTGCGCATAACAGCCCGTCACCGCAATAATTGCGTTTGGCGACTGTCGCACAAACTTCCTGATTGCCTGTCGGCATTTGCGGTCTGCCTGCTCGGTCACAGAACAGGTATTGATGACGTAAATATCAGCCGCTTCCAAATGACCGACGCGCTCAAATCCATTGTCAACAAAAACTCCCGCAAGGGCAGATGTTTCCGAAAAATTCAACTTGCATCCTAATGTGTAAAAGGCGACTTTGCGTTTTGTTTGCATATCCTAAAAAATCGGCGCAAAGATATAAATTAATTTTTTAACTCCTTTGTTTTTTTAGTGTATTACTGGCATTTTTTTGTCTGTTTTACATTCTTTTGCCGGCGTATGCTCCAGTTTGATTGTATTGCCGAGAACTTCGCCTTCGACGGTATTATCCTTAACGGTAATATTCCGGCAATATTCAAACGTCAAGCCGTGTTTGCGGTGATGAAACGGTTTGAAATCGTTGCTGCGAATAAGGCGGTTGCCCGAAAATTCGACGCCGTCAACCGACAGAGCGTACAGAATCGGATAATCGTACAACTCAAAAACGTTGTCGGTGATGACAATGTTACGGTGAAACGGCTTTGCGGCGTCTTTCTGCGGAATGATCGGAAAGATGCTGATTATGCCTTCGCAAAACTGATACATCGAAGTCATACAGGGCGATTTGAAAGTGTTGCGGGTGATTGTCACGTCCTTTACGGCGCCCGATTCGAACCAGCCGTTTGCGTCGCCGGCAATGAGTATCGCCGAGCCGCTCGATTCGAACACATTGTTGGATATCATAACCTTACCGGGTGTCGATACCAGCAATCCTCTTGCCCGACAACTCTTGAAATGCGAATCAACAACCGAAAAGTTACACGTCCAGGTAAGATTTTCGAGAGCGTATTCCGCCTTTACCTGTTTGGGTACAGGCTTCGCGAACACAACCACAAAATCGTCTTTTGTCTCGCGACGGTACGATTTCACTGTGCCGGTTGCGATAGTCTGCATATTGCGGTTGTCGATAAACCCGACCGATTCGCCTGCCCGCGCCCAGGTCATTCCACTGCTTTGACCGTGCATGAAACGACAACGCAGAGTGTAGTCGTCCACACATTCGATGATGCGTACCGAAGTCCCGTGTACGTTGATTGGGTCGTCCATGAGGGCGTGGAATGTGCAGTCTTTCACAATCACATCGCCCTTGCAGTTCGAAATCTGGAAACCGTCGTCGTGACCGGCGAGGATGCGTCCCTTCTTTTCGTTGGGGACGTTGTTGACGTTCGTAAACGAAAGATTTTCGGAGTATTGGGCGAGGATGCCGAGACCGGCGCAGTGATAGACGTCAATGTTTTCAAGAGCGACGTTCCGGCTGTCCACGATGAATATTCCGGCATGGTCGCGTTCGCTGTGGCGTAATACCAGCAGATTTCCGGCGGCGGGAACGCGTTTGTATTTTCCGTGAACACGGACAACGCCTTTCGACAGTTCTTCGGCGCGAAGTTCACCGTCGGCACGGATACAGCCATGGTCGCCGGTCTGAGGAACGACGATACGCTTGTCACGGTCGAACTCCATTGTCCCGCCCCATGCGCTTTTCCAGCCTTCGCCGACAAAGACCAACTGGTCGTTTTCGATGATGTACGGCGATTCGTAAGCGTTAATCTGCAAGTCGATGTATCCGTCGGTCGTTTGCAGGACGGTTGCCTGCGCCGTGAGGGGGACGTCCCAATCGACAGTGAGGTTTTTGATAACGATATTGCTGCTGCTATCGACCGTAAAAGGCTGTATCCGGTCGTGAAACACAAAATCCGAACCGTTACCGTCGATGGTCAGCCCGTCGAAATGTTCGACAAGGACAGCTAAGCGTTTCGGATTAACGTCGGATGTGTTCGATTCGAAATAGTCGCGTTCGATACAGCGATGAGTCCAGAAATCGTATCGACCTTTGGGAAACGTCAGCGTCGAAACGCCGTTTTTTCTGCAATGTTCCAGCGCTTCCCTGACGTATGGAACTGCATTTTCACGAGTGTCGGGCTTCAACCCGAAATCGGCAACAGAAACAGTCTGCGCCGTCGCTCCTCCGCCGCATAAAAGCAGCGCTATTAAAAGAAATGTTGTTTTATACATATAATAATATCTGTTTATCCGGGCGCAAAGTTAATCAGAATTTTTCAGTTGATTCGGCTAAATGACAATAGATATGTAAAAAATCTGTATTGCGGGGGAAAATATTGTACATCGAAAATATTGTTAAACAATTATATAAAGTGATTATTTTTAGTTTTGATTTGGTAATTGCATTTAATTATCTACTTTTGCGTGTTGTAAAATTCGTATGAGTACAATGGGTAGAATGAATCATATATCATTTAGACAGTTATTTAGACAGATATTGTTTTTGTGTATTCCAACAATCTTTGTCGTTTATGTTCTGATTTATACCACTTCGAATCATTTTCCGCTGTTTAATCACTATCATCACCTTGCGCAGACAGTGTATTTTTCTATTGGAATATTAGTTTCCGTCGTTTTTCATTCGTTCAGGTTCAGATTTTTTCCTGCGTTCATCACCTTGATATTTCTGTTTACGGCGATTAGTTTTTCTATTGATAATTTTGCGTTGGGCGAATTTGATTTGTTTTTTCTGTCAATAGATTTTTTGTTGTTCAGAGTGCTGTTTGTTTCCGGATGGATTTGTGGCTGGGGGTTTTCGCGTTCTAAATATTTTCCTGCCGTGTTTTCGACAATCTTATTGTCGATGGGAGTAATAATCACAGCTTTATCGGGTGAAACCGACGCAGAGTATATACTGAAAAGTTTTGTTCCGGTGCTTGTTTACGCTTTCTACATCATTTTCATGAACGAACTCCTGCGCAACACCGACGAAAAAGAACTGCGTTCGTGGATTAAGCCCGTCAAAGGATTTTTGGTGTACTCCGTAGCTATGGCGCTGGTAATATTTCTTACGTTCGGCATTTTCAAGCGTGAAATCAAGACGCTGGAAGTGAAATGGGTCGAAGGGACAATCCAAAACGACAACAAAAACAGTTTGTACGACATGCTGCCCGACAGTTCGATACAGATGAAAGACGCAATGCAAGTCAATGACAACCTCAATCGCAACGCCGCAGGAGAAAGCGAAGACGTCACGCTCTTTGTTGCATACGTTGATAACTTCTTCCCCGACAGCGATATTCCCAATCCGCTTTATTTTGTTTCCGAATATCTTACTGCGTTTGACGATTATACCGAAACATTCGAATCCGACACGCTGGCGCCTTACAACGACCTGTTTTCGCCCGACCCGTCGTCGATACCGCTGTATTTCACGACTTCCGACAACTCCGTTATCGAAAACGGAATGTCGCAGACCTACAGGAAAATTGTCGAAGCCGAAGTGTACAAGGTAAGAGCCTCGCCAAGTGAATTTACTGCGCCTTCGACAGCCTTTTATTGTCAGCCCATAGCGGTCAAAAACGACGATTATTCTCAATATACATCGGCATACAGAGCTAAAATGTGGGTCAGCGAGTTGAACAGCGCCTATTTTGTGTATAACAATACCGAAGGCGACCTGACCATGTATAATTTTCAGGAACAACGATTTAATATCCTGCGAACAGTGAAGAATTTCGATATGGTTGATACTGCTTTTATCAGTTATTATACGAAATATCCGGACAACCTCGCTTACGACACGATAAAAACGATTGCGCAGGTAATTGTCGATGAGGCACAAGCAAAGACTCCCGTTGACAAAATCCTCGCCGTCAGAGATTATTTCATAGACAACGGTTACAAATATTCGGACGTCGCCACAACCGTGCCGCCCGGAACAAGGATATTAAATTTCCTGCTTAACGACCATATCGGCAACTGCACATATTACGCCGGAAGTACGTATCTGTTACTGCGTGCCTGCGGAATCCCGACGCGCATAGCCACAGGATACGCCATTGTGGACAGGAGCAGCAATAACAAAGGCTGGTACTGGGTCTATAACAAACAGGCGCATGCCTGGGTACAGGTATTTTTCCCGGAATACGGCTGGCTCGATTTCGACACTACTTTCGGCGATTCCGAACAGTCGGAAGCGCCCGGCACCGACGGCACTCCGCCGCTCGACCCGCAAAAAGCGTGGTTTGCAACAACAGGAGAGGTGTTGAACGTTGACAGTATCAGAAAAGCTATACAGTTCAGCATGGAAAAATTAGTGTATTTCGACAATGAATACACTCTCGAAACACCTCACAATGTGAAATTAGACATGTCGCTGGCAACTTTGTATAAAGATTCGGTGCATATCAAACTTCACGAAATACGGAAAGGCGACAGAGGTTTGGCAATATCATTCACTCACACCGACGATGTTGTGAAATCGAAAAATCTCTCAATCAGCGCTGTTTTGAAGAAACTTCCCTCGCCCGTTCCGATCGACGAGTTCAGGCTGGAGGTGAAAAAAGAAGAACAAAAACCGGCGGATGACACTTCGACGGATGCAAGTAAGAAAAAAGCGTATAATCTTTGGATTACAGTCATTATATTTGTCGCTATCCTGTTTATTGCGTTGATTATGATGCTTTCTATACCGTATATCATCTTTTTGATGTATTCGCGTCGGGCAAAACGCATATCCAATCCGAAAAAAGAAGCGTATTATCCGTATCGGGCAGCGACATTTTTGATGTACCAGATGGGATATTTCCGGAACGAACTGACGCCGCTGCAATATGCCGGACAGGTGATAGACAGGAATTTGGGGACTTCGTTCGAAGCATTTACGGCAACGTATCTTAAAATAAAATATGCAAACCAGGAACTCACCAATGAAGACAGTCAAAGAGTATTGACTTTTTATACGCCTTTTGAACAGGCGATTAAGTCAAAAATCAGTTTCAGAAAGCGGTTGTTGCATTTTGTGAACATATACAATACTTTGGAGTTTTTTACAAAACCGCGGCAGCCCGATTAATAATTTTAATGGAGATAATAAATTGGTAAAAAAGATATGAATACAAGAAGAATTGGTGTATTAACCTCGGGGGGAGACGCTCCGGGAATGAATGCGGCTATCAGAGCCGTCACACGCGCCGGAATCAACAATGGTTTTGAGGTATTTGGCATTCGACGCGGATATAAGGGATTGATGGAAGGCGACATTTTCCAGTTGCGTTCGGTGGATGTGAGCGGAATTATCCAGAGTGGAGGCACTTTTCTGCAAACTGCCCGAAGCGCTGAGTTTCGAACGCTCGAAGGTCGTCAACTTGCTTACGAACAATTGAAACAACATGATATCGATTCGTTAGTGGTGATTGGCGGCGATGGTTCTTTTACCGGAGCGAATCTGCTGTCAAAAGAAACGAATTTGAACATAATAGGTATTCCCGGAACAATTGATAACGATTTGTACGGGACGGATTACACAATAGGCTACGATACTGCGCTCAACACAGTCGTGCAGGCGGTCGATAAAATCAGAGACACCGCCAACTCGCACAACCGGGTGTTTTTTGTCGAAGTGATGGGACGCGAAGCGGGATTTATTGCCATGAATGGCTGTATTGCCTGCGGAGCCGAAGTAGCGATGATTCCGGAAGAAAAGAATCAGTTGGATAAAGTCCGCAACTATCTGTCCACCCGCGGTAACAAGAAAAGATCGACAATCATACTTGTTGCCGAAGGTATCGACGAAGGCAATGCAACGGAAATATCGCAGATAATGGCGACGGAATTTCCACAGTTCGAGATTCGGCTGTCTATTCTCGGACACATGCAGCGGGGAGGTTCTCCGACTGCAAAAGACAGAATTGTAGCAAGTTTCATGGGTATTGCCGCAGTCGAAGCGCTGTTGGACAATCAACGAAGTTTGATGGTCGGCTGGGTAAACGAACAGCCGGTGTATGTGCCTCTCAACAAGGTCATCAAGATGCACAAGGGAATATCGCACGAATATGTAAAACAGGCGGAATCAATAAGTACGTTTAGAGTATAGGATATGGGGGATGGGGTATAGGGTATAGGGTTTAGGGTATGGGGGATGGGGTTTAGGGTATAGGCACCTTCGGGCGCAAGCCGCCTAACCCCCAAACCCTAACCCCTAAACCCTAACCCCTAATCTCTCAAAAAAAAATGTGATGAAAAAAATAGACTTGTATATAATCGGTAAATTCATCGGGACATTTCTTCTGATATTGTCTCTTATTATCGTGATAATAATTATTGTTGATATAAGTCAACATATTGATGACTTTGTCACCAAAAAAGCGCCTCTGAACAAGATTGTTTTCAACTTTTATCTGCCGATGATTCCGTTCTATGCAAACACGTTCAGTTCGCTGTTTGTGTTTATTACGGTGATATTTTTTACGTCGAAAATGGCGTACAACACCGAAATTATAGCAATATTGTCGAGCGGAGTGAGTTTTTTGAGGATGCTGTATCCTTACTTTATTTCGGCGGCTATGATATTTTTGTTCAGTATTGCTCTGAACCATTTTATTATACCGCCTGCAAACAAGGTAAGAATCGAATTTGAATCGCAATATGTGAAAAATCCCTATCAGCGAAAAAGTATGAATCTGCATCTTCAAGTTCAGCCGGGAGTTTATTTATATCTGTCGAATTTTTATGCATCGTCGAATCGCGCCAGCCATTTCAGTCTTGAACGTTTCGAGGGAAATGTGCTTAAATCAAAACTTATAGCCGATTATGCCGTTTACGACAGCGATAAAAAAAAATGGCAACTGAACAATTATTTTATCAGGGATTTGTCGGATTCGACGGAAGTTATTACAACAGGGACAAAAATGGATACGGCTGTCAATTTTTCTGCCGAAGAACTGAAACAGAGAGATAATGTGATTACATCCATGAATTATTTCGAGCTACAGGACAATATTAAGGAACAAAAGATGCGCGGACAGAATCCAAACAGGTCGTTGCTCGAAAATTATAATCGGACGTCTATTCCTTTTTCGGTTTTTGTGCTTACTTTGATTGGCGTTTCGCTTTCGTCACGCAAAATCAGAGGCGGTATCGGAATGCAGATCGGAATAGGTATAGCGCTTAGTTTCATCTATATATTGCTGTTGCGATTCAGCGAGGTGTTTATTCAGGTAGGCGTTGCAAGTCCTTTGCTGGCAGCCTGGATTCCTAATTTCCTGTTTGTTATAGTGGCAATCGTGCTTTATTTAAGAGCGCCGAAATAATTGATTGAGAATAATTTGGGTATATGAGGAATTATTCTTAGCGTTTTTTACGGGATAAAAATTCGGTAAACTTGATTTTTCGTGCGGCAAAGAGGCTCATTTTGATTAACAGCAATCCATGACGGAACCGGCTGATTTGGGTCGAGCCGTATTCGCGGTCTCTGTAACGGATGATGATTTCGATGATTTTGAGATTTTGTTTAGCTGCTCCGAACAGCAGATCGAAATCGCCAAACGGGTCAAAATCGCCGAAAAAGGAACGGTTGGCTTTGATTATTTCATAATCTTTTTTGAACAGCACTTTTGTACCGCAGAGCGTATCTTTGAGCCGTTGTCCAAGCAGATAGGAGAAAAACCATCCGAAAAATTTGTTTCCTAACAGATTCAGGAAACGCATGGCATTCTTTTCCATAGGATACACTAAACGACAGCCGTTGATAAACTCGCCTTTGTTATAAGCCAGCGCATTGTAGAACTTTGGTAATTCTTCGGGAGGCATAGTCAGGTCAGCGTCGAGAATCATCAACACATCGCCCGTAGCGACGTCGAACGCTTCACGCACAGCGTTTCCTTTTCCTTTGCCTGTCTGTTTCATCACCTTGATATCCTTGTCGGTACAGGCTGCCTGTACCCGTAAAATTTCTTCGTAAGTATTGTCCGACGAATTTCCTTCGATAAAGATAAACTCCTGATGCGTACCGAAATCTGGCGTCCGCCGGATAGCGTTTTCGATATTTCCTCGTTCATTACGGGCGGGAATGACAATCGAAACCGACAACTGCCGTTCTTCGTTCCACACCGGACGTGAAACATGCAGGTTGACAAGTCCCAAATGAGTAATCACCGGCAAATTCACCAGAAATCCGTTAAACAGACTGTGCAATACAGGTATGTAACATGGCAGCAAAATCTTTTTCTCCATTCGCACAGTCTGGAACTCTTCCAGTTGCAGAAGACTTTCCGTATCCTTGATTGAAAACCAGTTTGACAGGGGCAATTTTTGTTTCAGGTGCAGAAATTCGAGCAGTTTGATAATCGGTTCCCACAGAAAATTGTATTGCGAAATGACGACACGCGTTTGCCGGTGACACAGCCGACGCACATTGTGTATAGCTTTTTGTGCGTCCCACAAACTGCCCATCAAATCGCTGATAATAATATAATCAAACGTTTCATTGGTTTGCAGATTTTCAATGTCGTCCAACTCGAAACGCAGATGAGGATATTTTGCCTGCGCAATTTCGACAACTTCCGGAGCAAAGTCAATACCAAGTCCATACTCCGGTCGCACGGCATTCAGCAGATTACCGCTGCCGCATCCTATTTCGATTACTCGTTTCCCTTGTGGAATGATAAACGAAAAATATCGCTCAAGCGTCCTGTGATAAAACGAATTACGCCGGTTCCAACGTTCCCGTTTTTCCGCCGTACTGCGATAAAAATCAAGCATCTCTTTGTCTGTCATACAAACTTCGTCTGGGACATGAGATTTTACCTCGCCGGCAAAATAAGAATTATTTCTTAGTTTTGTTTGCGATATATTCCTGATTCAGACCGCCCAATATCTCGGAGGTTATATCCATCGAAGGAGCGCCGACCATTATTGTCGCAGCATTAAGTATAAGCGAATATTTCTTTTCGATATTATACTTTTCGACATACACTTGTATTGCATCAAGTACTTTTCTGCCCATAACAGTCTCTTCTTCGCTGAGTTCCTGCATCATTTTGGGATACTCAACATTTCTCAGGTCGTTTTCACGCTGTTGTAAACGTTGACTTTGTTCTTCTGCTTCCGAATTGGTCAAAAGCATTTTTTGGTACTTTTCCTGAAACACTTTAGCGTCAGCCTGTAAAGCGTTCATTTTCGACATAAATTCGTCGTTTTTCTTTTTCGCTTTTTGCTCAAATTCCCGTTTCAGTTCATGGTAATAGTCATATTTTTGGATAACGGAATCAAGCCTGATATAGGCAATATCGGTAACTTTTGTTTCAGCTGCCTGTTTTTCTTCAGTTGGAGTAGTGTCGACAGCCTTATTCTGTCCGGTATCAGAGTTACCGCACGATATGAATAAAAGTGTTATTACCAAGAGTTTCGGTAACCAGAGAATCGCAATAATTTTTTTCATACAACAATATAAAATGTTTTAAATAATTTTTAAAATAATGGCGCAAAGGTAATACTATTTTATTAAACTGCTAAAATTTCTTTTTCTTTTTTTTCTAAAACCACATCTATGGTCTTAGTATAGTTATCAACTAATTTTTGTACATCCGCTTCAAAATCTTTGACTAAATCTTCGGAAAGTCCTTCTTTCTGCAATTTTTTAATCGATTCGATAGCGTCTCTGCGGGCGTTGCGAATGCTTACTCGGGCGTTTTCGCCTTCGTGTTTTGACTGTTTCACCAAATCTTTTCGCCGTTCTTCGGTCAAAGGCGGAATATTGATACGTATGGTTTCCCCGTTATTTTGCGGTGTGAAACCCAGATTTGCCTGCATGATAGCCCTTTCGATAGGTTGAATCATGCTTTTTTCCCATGGCTGGATGAGAACGGTTCGCGCATCGGGCGATGTGACGCTCGAAACCTGTGGCAGAGGCGTCTGCGACCCGTAATAATCGACCATCACTTGATTGAAAAGCGCAGGATTGGCTTTTCCTGCACGAATTCCCAACAGGGTTGTTTCCAGATGCTCTACGGCTTTTTGTATTTTATTTTCTGCCGACTTAACAATTTCCTTAGCTTTAGTTGCATCCATAGTAATCTATTTTTTAATACTTTAAGTGAATATTTTATTTTATTATTGTTCCTGAATTATCTCCCGATACGACTTTTTGAAGATTGCCCGGCGTATTCATGTTGAACACCAGTATGGGCAACGAATTTTCACGGCACAGCGTAAATGCTGTTAAATCCATAATTTTCAATCCTTTTGTGTATGCTTCATCGAAACTGAGACTGCTGTATTTCGTCGCTTCGGGATATTTTTCGGGATCGGCGGTATATACTCCATCGACACGTGTTCCTTTCAGCAAGACGTTGGCTTTCAGTTCCACTCCTCGCAACGCTGCTGCCGAATCGGTCGTGAAAAACGGATTTCCTGTGCCGCCTGCAACGATGACAATGTAGCCGGATTCCATGTATTCAATTGCTTTCGGGCTTGAATAATATTCGCCGACCGGTTCCATGCGGATCGAGGTAAGAACTTTCGACTTTATCCCGACGTTTTCCAGAGCTGACCCGATTGCAAGACTGTTGATTACAGTAGCAAGCATCCCCATACTGTCGCCCGTGACTCTGTCGAAGCCTTTGCTTGTTCCGCTCATGCCTCTGAAAATATTGCCTCCGCCGACAACTATAGCCACTTGTACGCCCATTCCGGTTATCGAAGCGATATCCGTAGAATATTGCGCCAAAATGTCCGGAGATATTCCATAACTGCCGTTTCCCATAAGGGATTCGCCGCTCAATTTTAACAATACTCTCTGATACTTAGCCATATCTTTACTTTTACCATCCAATATTTAATTCGCAAAAGTAAAACAAATTTATTGTATCAACAAAAAAATCTCACAAAAAACTCAGACAAGTTTAAAATCTTGTTGATTATTTTTCGGCTGCCAGTCCGTTTTTGGGCGTTCGCTCGCCGAGCGCGGGGCTGTCTTTTGGTTGCGCCCACACCGGTGTCCAGCTATACGGCGCCCAGACATTTTTGCGACCGTCAGCGGTACGAAGATGAAACATCTCAGCCGAATACGGTATGTTGGCATCAACCCATGTTACAAGCGATTGCCATTCGGCGTCGCTCAGCGAAACTTTCATTTTCGCCTGACTGCGAATTGCCTGCGTCAGCTTACTGACGTGCGAGCCAAACTGTTTCACCTTCGTTATTGAGCCGTCCATGTGGGGATTGCTTAATACAACAAGTTTTTTATAGCGAATGGTGCGGAACGATTTTCCTTCGGAAAAATCAAGTCCTGCCTTTGGAGAATCACCGCTGTGACACGATACGCAATGTTTGTCAAAAATCGGCTGTATATCACGTGGAAAATGAATCGCAACATCCGCTCCCCATACCGGCGGAACAGGTTCGCTGACAGCGCGTGTCAGAGCGCGCGGAGTTTTGTTGCGTGCTGCGACAGTGGTCGTTGCCTGTGTTTCGTGGCATCCGGTGCAGCTGCGGACTTCGCCCGCTGCAAACGATACGCTCGAACGCATCCTGCGGATTTCCATGTGGTTTTCGTCGAGCGCCTGAAAATATACCGATGCGTTACTGCTGATGGGGACTTTGAAATTGGCGCTGCCGTCGTCTTCAACGGGAACAGTGCCGATAACCCGGACAGGACTCCACCGGGTAGCGTTTTTATCATCATTAGTCCATCCTTCGACCCAGCGTTTAACGCCTTCGCCCGGAACTATGGGCCAGGGCAGGGCTTCGCTGATGCGAATGTAGCGAACAGTTCCGCGTTCGACGTCATCCAGTCCCTGATAAACGTCGGTAATTATACACGTTGCGTAATTTTTTGTGTTGTCGCTGGTGTTGGCGATGACAGGCGGAGTATGGCGTGCGCGCAAAGGCAAAGCATTATAGGCGCTGAGCCATGGGTCGCGATAAAGAAGTTCCTTATTTCCGTAAACATCAACCAGATAAATGCCGTAACCGTTGGCGTCAACATCGGCTACTGCATGAGAATAACGGCGTGCGCAGGGCGACGAAAACGCATACGAGGCAAGGAAACTTTGTTCGCTGACGGCATGAGGGTCGGTATAAAATCCGCCGGCTTCGACCCTTCCGCCTTCGGGAACGGTGAGACCCGGAACTCCGCCCTCGTTTATCCACATTCCCTGCGTAACGACTTGAAGTCCCGAGGGATCGTTACATCCGGCGGCTGGGTCAAGAATCACAAGTACGCCCTGCGGAAGCGCATGATGACCGGTGGCAATGGCAAGTAGCCGTTTGCTGTGTTTGCCGAGAGGAGTAGCGAGACGAACGCTGTACGGTTGCGGAATGTGTTGCTTGTAGAGAGCGTCGGCGCCTGTGCCGTCGGGACGGGCAGTCCATACGGAGTGAATCTCCATAAAATTACGTTCCTGATATTCCCATCGCAAATATCCGATTGAGCCGTCGTTGAGAAGGCGCGGATGAGTGTCGATATCTTTGTGATTGAGAAGGCGGTGTACTGTATTTCGAGCGGCGTTGAGCGTGTAGAGATTCAGGTCGGTGAGTTCGTTGTTCCACGAATCGCAGGACGGCGAATGTCCGGGACGGTCGCTTGCAAAGACTATGCTTCCGGAAGGAAGATATGCCGGCTCGGTGTCGCTCCAGTAGTTATGGTCGGTGAGCTGATCGACAGCGCCGGTGTTGAGATTCAGTTCGTAGAGATGCGGCGGCTCGTGTATTTCGCGGAGTTCGTGGGCGAAATTAGCGTTGCTCGGTTCGGGTTTGGGCCACACAGTCTCAAGATGCGCCGGAGGGGGCCAGCTCGATTGTGGAGCGTAGGCAAACACCACTCGCCTGCCGTCGAACCAGAGGTCGGCGCCGTGAAAATGACCTTCGCCAAGCCGTTTCCCGACAAGGGAATGAGCCTTTCCGTCGTGCAAAGTGACGGCGAGCATGTCTCCGCCGGGCTTGTATGCCCACGACACGTGCGCGCCGCAGACATTGGGCTTGTGATGATACGCATGACGAGTATAAAGCAGAAGCGTGTCGCCCAGTCCAGAGTGTTGCATGGCTGCCGGACGCAACTCCCGGCGTGCGGCAAGCCAGTAGGAACGACAGGCGGCGGCATTATCGCCGACGGCAAGCATTTTGCTGTGGATATTGGCGAGCGACTTGCTTAACGCCGTTTGACCCATACGTTTGGCTCGCTCGACGTACAGCCGGACTTCGGCGCGCAACGAATCGGAAACCAGCAGTTTGTTTTCGACTGCAAGATGCCGGATATAGTCGTAAATGACCTGTTCTTCGTAAGTGGCGTCAGCGTAAAACCGGAGCCAGCGCGAAGCGTTAGCAGACAATTCGGCGGAATAACGGACTGTGATGTCGTTATTTGCCTGTCCTACCCACTGAGCCGAAGCAGCGTACAGAATGGCGTGAACAAAAACAGCGTCGGAAGAGTTGTCATTAATATCAAGCAGTTTATTGACGGCTTGAACGAATTGTTCTTCGGTAATTTTACCTGCATTGACTTGACGCTCCAGTTCAATAGAGCGAAGCAACGCATCATCGTTGGCGTAAACAAATGTTGTACAACATATTGTCAAAACTAAACTACAAATAAATGTTCTCATACATTAATCTTTTAAAGGGGACTCCTAATAACTATTTTGTCTATTTTTACAGGGAGCCGACATCCCCATTAAAACTCCGAATAAAAATCGTTGCAAAGTTAATACAAAAAATAATACCATTGACATTTTTCTTTAAAAAAATATATACATGTCTGTATATTAGCGATATTAACTGTGTAAATGATTTCATACAAATGCACTAATGAACAACATCTTTATGAGCCAATTGCATGCTTTGCGGGCTTTTTGCGGGGTCGTTGCGGGCAATGCGGGCTTTTTGCGGGCTTATATTCATAATAAGTTCCAACGCTTGATTTTGTTAGGCAGGTCTTCCATCAACTTTTTGGAGCCTTTCACGCCTACCACATTGCCGGATACGACATGACTATATGGCTCGTAAAAAGGCAATATCACTTTGTTTTTCAACCTTGGGGAGCCTTTCCCCGACCTTGGGGAGCCTTTCCCCAACTTTGGGGAGTCTTTCCCCAACCTTGGGGAGCCTTTCCCCGACTTTGGGGAACGTTTCCCCGACCTTGGGCAAGTCTTCCCCATCCTTGGGGAGCCTTTCCCCGACTTTGGGGAACGTTTCCCCGACCTTGGGCAAGTCTTCCCCAACCTTGGGGAGCCTTTCCCCATCTTTGGGCAATGCTACCCCGACCTAGGGGACTGTTTCCCCCTGTTTAGGGGGATGTTCCCCTTATATGCAAGGAAGATTAAATCGCTACAGGGGAAATCTCCGGCGACAAATATAATGAATTATTTAATGCTCCGTCAATTCATTTCATTTTTTTATTCAAACCGCCGAAGCAGGGCGAGAAAGTCCCTGTCCGTACGGTAAACATCCCAATCTTTATCCTGTTTTACATAATCTGCCGTGACTTCCTTCTTTACCAAACTTTGTTCCAGATAAAGAAGCGCGTTTTCCCTGTCGGAACGGAGGGCGTAGAGGCAGGCTAAATTG
>JAISXV010000105.1 GCA_031270335.1 Prevotellaceae bacterium
CCTTACAAAGCCCAAATGCCGACGGTTTTATCAAAAAAATCGTATCGGAAAAGTTTCCTGCGTTGAAAACAGAACAGCCGCCAAATGACAATAAAATACAGCATTATGCGGACAGGAAAATGAAAGTCTGAAACGAAAAATGGATTATTTCATTGTCTTTTAACGATACGGAAAAAGCATTGCAATTGTTTGCGACCAATAAAACAAAGCCTCGCCCTGTGCAACAAATTTTAGCCGTTTATTTAAAAAATTATAATCCGGATGAGTTATCATATAATCTGTTAACGGAATTTTAGAATTGAAAATACGTAATTTTTCTTTATAATCTGTCAGAATAACAGTTGCCAAATAAGCAGCTTTGGCAGCAGCAACCTGTACTTCCAGAATTTCAAATTTTCCTGTGAATACAAAATGTCGAAATTGATTAATTCCTGTACTGATTTCATTAAACTTTGCTTTTTCGTCTTCATTGTTCAGAACATCCTTACGGGCGATTAATAAAGCCGTATCTATAATGTCGTGCAAAACCTGTTGTGGCGTTTCAATTTTCCGTTCGGCACGATAATGGATTTCCTTTTCAACCAGCGCCAAAAAGGATTTTTTGAATACTTCAATGTCAGTCAGCACGTTAAACAGGCAGCCAACATCAAACAACTGTTTTATGATTTCTTTTTCCTTATCCGTACCATAAAGAATACCGGTTGTATTAGGAGCAAAAGCCGTCAATTTGTCGCCCGCAATGGAATTGACATCCGGGACTGTCAGCGTTACAGGCGGAGTATCCTGTTTGAGCCATTCGGTGTCCAACATCTTTTCTATCAATACAGGATAATGATTTTCGGCAAAAAGGATGTCCAGCATAATTTCGCGTTCGGGATTGGAAACAATCTCACCCTGCAAATTTCTATTGGGAAAATTAGAGTTGTAAATGAATCTGTAGTGCGCTTTGGGGGTATTGCCTTGATAACTGCGTTTTCCGTCTAATTCCAACCTGATAAACGTACTTGTTTCAATAACTTTGGCAAGAAGTGCCTCTAATTGTATTCTATCTGTTTGCGGACTGATAACAATGTCAATATCGACCGAAAACCGTCTGGGGTTCGGCATAAGCAAAAGAAGACTTGTCCCGCCTTTGAAACAGAATTTTAATCCGCTAATTTTAAGTCTTTCCAATAAATACAGTGCATAAATCATGCTTTCCATCAGATTGGGGTCTTTGCTGTATTTATTTCTTTTTTCGGCTATCCATTCAGCAGAAAGTGAAGTTATATCAATCATAAAAAAATATTTTTGGGAACATCTGTTTTTTTTAATAATTCAATCAATTCAATCTCTTTTTTTCTTCGCCCTGCATAATGAAAAAGTCTGGTAAAATCCATTGAATAACGATTATACGCAGTATTGACGATATGAATCAATTCGTTACCCTGAAAAGATGCAAACAGTTTTTTGTCCGACAGTAAATCAACAAGCAATTTTTCCAGCATAACAGTTGTCAGAGTATCTGTTTTGATTACAGGCGATTTCGTAATCAAAGACTGTAAAACTATTGTTGAATCGTTTTCATAAACATATCGTTCGATTTCTTTCTCTTCAGGTTGAACGAAAAGGTGTTTGTATTTTTGTTCTTTAAGAAAATCGTAAACAGGTTCAAGCGCTTCTTTCTCAATCTGTAAAAGGATGATAAAACGGGCGGGAACGTGCAACATAAATTCATTGACAATTTGCGTCGACCAGATACAGGATTTCAACGTTGGAAATTGTTTTTTGACTTTTGAGAAAATTTTACGTTCCTGTTCACTGATGTTCGGAATAAACTCCGGTTTGCATAATAAGGTAAAAAATTCCCGCGAAACAGGTCTGATAATTTGTCTTCTCTTCAAATCATGAATTTTCCAGCGGAAAGTTGTATCCTTCCAGTCCGGATTCGTCCGCCGAAAAAAATCAAAGAGTTCAATTCGTGAAAACAACATCTTCCCTTGAAACTCCCTATATAATTGTTCTACAATAGTTTCATTTGTCATATCCAAATAAATTACAGTCGCAAAAGTAATAAAAAAAACACAAACAAAAGACAGTAAAATAAAAATACTGTCTTTTGTTTGTTTTCTGTGTCTGTTTTCAAGCCGGCTTTTTGTTACTTTTTCACCCGCCTGATGCTCATGGAAAAAGTAACGGTCGGTAGAAAAGAAGCAAGCACAACAACGACAAAATCCCGTAGGGGGGGTGTCCGCAGGACGGGATGGTTTTCCCGAAGAGAGGGGTGTCCGAAGGCAATCCTATTAATCCTACAATCCTACAAATCCTAATCGGGGACGTTTTTTCTGCTACCGACATGTATCCCTACGGGATTTTTTGTTGTTGTTGTGAAAATCCGATTCCCTGCGCAGGACACGTAGAGACGCCCAAATTGGGCGTCTCTACAAAATCCCGCAGGCATTCTGTTCATTCTAATCCTGAACTTGATTCAGGACTGTAAATTCTGATCCAGATTTTGTCAGTAATAAAAAAACATTTATCTTTGTATTCGTTATTTAAGTATTACAGCTTGTTTAGTTTATTGATTATGTGTAGAGAACGTTTAAGTGGTGTTATTTTTTATTATGCAAATGAATTTTATTTGCATAATTCAATTATTTTGTTAAACACACACACACACACACACACACACACACACACACACACACACACACACACACATACATAGCGTAATATATACACAAAAAAACGAAATAGCCGCAATACTGTTATACCCAAAACAGTATTGCGGCTATTATTTTGCCGGATTCGATATAAACAGGATTGTTATAAAAAAAATTATTGAAAAAACAAATGAAGAAGAAGAAAAATAATAGTATCCACCAGCGAGACCTGACAGGTCTGTTTGCATTGGGCAAACCTTCGTCCATTGGGCAAAGCCCCAAACCCTATACCCCAACCCCTATACCCCAACCCCTAAATGATGACAGCAATAGTTGATAGTTATTACGGAGATTCGGGTCTCATGCTTTATTGGACATGTATCGTCAGTTGTTTCGGTTTTGCATACGCGTTGCTGATCAACAAATCGCGTACGCCGCCGCAAATATGGCTTGCAGTGATTTTCATTGTGATGGGAGTGGGTATGAGTGTAACATTCTCTCATGAACGCTACGGAGCAGACGACCGTAATGAAATGATGAATAGCCTCAATCATGTATTCAACGCCGCCATGGGGATAATTGTGTTATTCTACATGATGTCGCTGATGCGTCCCGAGAAACTGACGCGCAGGTATATTCTTTCTTTTTGTGCGGTGCCTTTTTTATTCCTGCTGCTGGCTTTTTGCTCGTCCATGCTGCCGCGCACGGTTGACTGGAGTAATCTCGCAGACTACTTCCGGCATCCGCTGGTCGTTTTCCGCATCTTTTTTGGCGTTCTGCTTATCTGCTTTCATTTTTACCTTGCCTTTACGCTCTTTTCGATGTACTTCAGCCATAAACGGTTTATCAGTGAATCCTATTCCTGGTCCGAAGGCATACACCTCCGTTGGATACTCTGGGTGATAGTCATCTTCTGCATTTTTGCCGTGATGGATATGGTATGGTATTTCAATTATTCCGGCTCGAAAAAGGTTTATGTCCTCGTCTTGTGGATTGTTGCCATCTGGACGCTTTTCGCATTAGGCTTCCGGCAGAAAAAAATGCCGGAAACCGGACAAAGCGACAATGGCGTCGAACCGGAAGAAGAAGACAAGTGTGATTCCGTCAGACCGGAAGATTCTCAGCATAAGATAAAGGAAAAACTCCTGGCATATTTCGAAAAGGAAATGCCTTTTCTCAACTCCGAACTTAGCCTGTTGGATGTTGCCGAACATCTGAACACCAACATTACCTACCTTTCAAGAGTAATCAACAAGGAGTTCAACATGAATTTCTACACCTTTGTCAATCGGTTCAGGACAGACTATGCCGTGCGGCTTATTGACAAGGACAGAAACAATCTGAAAATAGATATCCTGTACAGACAGGCAGGATTCAAATCAAAAAGCGTCTTTTACAAGTATTTCCGCGACAAAACCAGACAAACACCACAGGAATACAAAGCGGGCAGAAGATAGGATTTATCTAAACGAACAAACTTTTTATGCAGACGAACAAACTTTATCTGCAAACGAACTCTTTTTTATGCAGGTGAACAACCGACGTTTTACCTTTGCATTCCCTTAGCAGCAGGGACAGGATAACAAGTAATTTGTATAAAAACGATATATTATGAACACATTTTCAAAACATTCACGTGATAGAGATGCCAAATTTTATGTCTCTACATCACCTGCCCGTACGGGGCGGAGCGCATGGCCGGGGCTTTGCCTGCCGGTCGCAATCGCTTTACTGTTTCTTTTGCTGATGCCCATGCGGTTGCGGGCGCAGAGTACTCAGGAGTACGAACAGCAAAAGAGGGAACGGATGGATTTGCTTAAAAAGTTGGGCTTAATAACTTCGGATGACCAAAAGCCGAGTGATTACAGGACCGAAAACGAAGGCAATCCGATGTCAAGTAAATTTACAAACTTGGCGACTGTTCCGGAGATGTATGTGTATTCGTCCACGTACTATAATTCAAGCCTCAAGAGGACAGAACGTTTCTTTTATGACAATGTAAACAAGAAAGCAGAGCTGCTGGATGAGGTAAGTCCCCTCCAGCATCTTGACAACTCGGCTGCAAGGATTATAAAAGCCGTGCCGCTGAACGTCAACAAAAATGCCGGCGCAAATCAGGAGTACACCGCCGAACTTGAGGCGATAAGCGCCACCCAGTTCAAAGTGTCCATCCGCAACAAAGACGGCGCTGTTAATACGAGCAGCTACACGCATACATTCACCGTCAACGACTGGTCGGTTATGCATAACAGGGAGAAAGAGCAGCTCTTTGACTATTATTTCCAAATCGTATCCGGAGACTTCAACGGCGACGGATGCGACGACATCGCGTATTATATGCCATCCATGATTAAAGGCACAGACATGGGAGGCATCGGCGTTCATTGGATCGTCCAGGTGGTTTTCCTGCAGCGGGAAAGCAACGCCATCAAGCAACTTGGCAGCGTTTTAAGCCTCGGCATGACTGATAACGGCCTCAAAAACTACTGGGAATTCACCCCCGGTATCCACCTTTCGGTGACAAACCTCAACAAGGATTCCAGCGACGACCTCGTAATTACCCGCGGCTGGACAAAGCCTGCCAACGGATTAAACAACGGCAAGGACGGCGCCTCCACCATTTATATCTATGACAACCTGAAAAACCGTTCAACCACCCCCTCCTTCACCCGCAAACTGGAGGAAACGGGGAATACCTTTACGGATTTCAACGCGGATATTATTGAACAGGGATTTCCTTACATTTGGAAATGTGACATAACACAAGAGCACACCACGGGACTGATGGCCGTTACCACTGCAACCGGAAACGTTCTCTCGCCCGACAACCGCGCACTCGTTATTGCGGGTTACTCCATTATCAAACAGACAGACGGATATTATTCCGACCGCTATATAGGATTCCACCATAGCAGCGGCGCAACACACGCGCAGAT
>JAISXV010000113.1 GCA_031270335.1 Prevotellaceae bacterium
TGTTCCCCGATTACGCCGAACGAATGTGCGTCGTCCACCATGATATTGGCGTTGTACTTTTTCGCTATACGCACGATTTCCGGCAGGTTGGCAATGTCGCCTTCCATACTGAAAATGCCATCAACGACAATCAGTTTGACGACGTCGGGTTCGCAACGTTGCAGGATTTTTTCGAGCGATTCCATATCGTTGTGACGAAATTTCATGGTCTTGGCAAACGACAACCGTGCGCCTTCGATAATCGAGGCATGGTCAAGTTCGTCAAGGATGATGTAATCGTTACGGTTGGTCACGGTGGGTATCGCTCCCAGATTCGACTGGAAACCGGTGCTGTACACCAGCGCTCCGTCTTTGCCGACAAACTCGGCTAACTTGTCTTCCAACTCGATATGGATATCGAGCGTCCCGTTCAGATACCGCGAACCGGCACATCCGGAACCGTATTTCCGGACTGCAGCAATCGCTGCTTCTTTTACTTTCGGGTGACTTGTCAGCCCGAGATAACTGTTCGAGCCAAACATCAGGATTTTTCGTCCATCAATATACACTTCAGTGTCCTGTTCCGATTCGATCGGACGGAAATAAGGATACATGCCTGTCGCTTTAATCTTGTCAGGCTCATTATATTTAGACGTTCGTTCTTTTAATATATTCAAATAAGACATTATTCTTAACGCTTTTCTTTTATAAACATTATACAAACATAACACAATGTACAATACACATTGCACAATGGCAGGCAAAGATATAAATAATTTTTATAACTTGATTAAAGAATGAAATATTTTTTTTTCATGACCACGTTTTTCACTATTAATCAATCGTTTATTTTTTTATCTAAACAAGACAAAATTGAGATTTGTGAATCGTGACTTGAGTACATTTTGCACAAAATTGATGATTTTTGAGAATTTTGTACACGAAAAAATGTTTACCGGCTCATCTTTTGAATATCTTCATACTGTCCGTATTTACGGGCGGCGGCGATAAACGCCTTAAAGTTTTCCGGCGGCGTATTACGTCCCATGGCGCATCCCGAACTGACGAAAAGTCCACATCCACCTGTGGCGGCGATCACATCTTTTACCGCCTGTTCGACTTCGGTAACGCTGCCCCATACAAGCGGATCGCTGGGATTAACATTTCCCATTAACACCGTCGTCGAAGGTATTGCCTTACGCGCGTGCCGCATATCCAATTGCCAATCGACTTCGAGAATTTTAGCGCCGGTAGCGCCCATATCGCCGATAATTGCATTTGTGTTGCCGCAAATGTGGATAGCAAACGGAATACCATAATTCTGTACGTCACGAGTTAACTGTTTTTCCGGTTCGAGGGCAAACTCTCTGTACATATCGGGCGAAATCAGATTCGGTCCTGCCAGCGCGTCGCCGATAGAAGTGGCGTGCGCTCCGGCATCTTTCTGCGCTTTGGCAAAGGCAAGACTTACTTTCCGGCAATAGTCTATCACGTCGGCAATCACTTTTTTGTCTTCGGTCAACAGATCCATCATAAACTGTTGTGTTCCACGAAGCAGACAGGCAATACTGAATGGTCCCTGGTCGGCGCGTCCCATGACGAAGACGTGGTCGCCGATAGCATCTACCAGTATCCGGGTTGCTTCCAGCCATTCGCCGAGCCGTCCGGCGTTGAGGGGGTCGGGAATGTCCAGATCATAGACGTCGCGCAGGTCTTTCAATACCGGTTCGTCTTCTTTTACTACAGCCGGCTCGTCGTCTCTGAATATCACTTTCGCTCCGACGGCTTCAGCAATCGAAGCATCGTCGAAATCTATTACGCAACCGTCATATCCGTATTTTTCCTGCGAAATAATATGCGCTTTCGCCATCAGTTTGCCGTTACGGTTAATGTCGCCGATACGCAATCCCGCCGTCTCGATAGCATACATAAAACATTGTGGAACAACGGGTAACATGTCAAATTCTTTGCCGTTCAGAACTGCCATACATCTTTCTAATGAATTCATTTTTATCTCCTGTTTTATTATGAGTTATTGAAAATCTTTTTTAGCATACAGTACAGTTCATCGCGCTGTCCGGCGGTCAGAGGGTGGTACGTGCAATCGTTCAGATGCGTGCCGGCATTTTCGCAGATGAAAATCCGGGCGTCAGTATCCATTGCGATATTGTGCCAAACGTTTTTCGGAACATTATAAATAATTCCTTCTTCAAGCAGCTTCGTTGTAAAACAAATTGTATCGCCCGTTATCTCCGCCCCTATCAGCACAGAGCGTCCCTTCAACACGACAAACACTTCGTCGGTTTGAGCATGTTTTTCAACCTTGTCTATCCGGTCGAATCCCTGTTCCGGCGCATAGTTCAACAGCGCTGCCTGCCACTGTTCACGAATCAGACAGGGATCGTAACCTTTTCCGTCATACAGGTATTCTTCTATTAAATGTTTCATAATTACTTATTTTAGTTATTTTTTAATTACATAAAATGAACATGCCAGCAAATAGACCAGCGCCGCCAGCGGTACAAACAGACTGTGCCACTGACCGGAAACGTCGGCTATTACGCCCATGACCGGCGGTATCAAAGCGCCGCCGGCGACGCCCATAATCATCAGGGCGGATATTTCGTTGGCTTTCGTGGCGTCCGACCGGATCGCCGTCGAAAAGACTATGGCAAACACATTGGCGCACATCAGTCCTGTAACAAACAAACCGCTCATCAACACCCATACGTTTTCTGCCAGCATAAACAACACAAACGACAGAATAGCGATGCTCAACGTAAACAGTATAAACCGTCGCGACGATATTCGTACCAGCAAAATCGAGCCGGCAAAGGCGCCTAACGTGCGGGCGGCATAATACAGACTGCATCCTAATCCGCCTTTTTCCAAAGGCAGGGAGCAACGTTCGAGCAGATATTTGGGAATGGCGGTCACCAATCCTATTTCGAATCCAACAATAAGTACGATGATAGACAACCATGCCAGCATCAGCTTATCTTTCAATAACGAAACGATTACGCCGAATCCCACAGTCGCTACGGCGCCGGTTTCTTTTATTTCCGTTATCGGAGTGAAATACAGCCAGATAAATGATAATATAGAGACTGCGGCATATACCGGAAAAATATAACTCCAGTTGCCGAATATGCCTGCCGCCGCGCCTGCCAGCAATGGTCCCAGAAACGATGATATGGCTTTGACAAATTGCCCGAAAGTCAGAAATCCGGTAACTTTGCGTGTCTCGACGACATCGGTCAACAGCGGATTGAGAGCCACTTGCAGTATCGTGTTGCCGATACCCAGCAAAGCAAAGGCTACCAGAAAGGATACAAACGAATAACTTGCCAAAGGCGTCAACATAGCTATTGCCGTTATCGCTATGCTGACAAGCGTCATCGTTCGTCGTCCCGTCTTACCCATCAGTACGCCTGTCGGCAACGAACATATCGCAAACCAGACAAATACCATCATAGGCAACAAGTTGGCAAGCGTGTCGCTCAATCCGAACGCCTGTTTGACGTAGCCGGTTGAAATCCCGACTACGTCCACAAATCCCATTACAAAGAACCCGAACAGAACCGGTAATAATTTCCGTACCGAATAATTTGATTTATTTTCCACCCTGTTCATTATAGAGTCGCTTATTTATTTCGTTCCGATTTTGAATGTTTCGATAGCGTGATGTCCCAGTTTGTACGAAAATCCTTTTCCGGAAAATTGTAGCGCCGCCGATTCTTCCTCTATCATGTTTGTATGGTTGAGCGATTCGATATCCTTAAACAGATTGAACGTTACTTCAGCATCGTTACCTTCGATGTTGTAATAGCGAAGGATAACCGAGTCGTCGTCTTCACACTTCTTTATCGTGCTGACAACAGCGCCTTTGCCGGTCAATGTTCCGAAACTTTGCCGGTCGGGAAGAAATCCCTGCTGCTTTTCCGTGTCGATAACGATGGTTTTGAGCGTTTGTCGCGATTGAGCGCCGTTTTTGTAACCGTTATGCCAATCACCGGCATGGGTGTATATTGAGAAACGATAAGAATGATTGCCGGGCTGGATGTAGTAATTGCCCAATCCGTGACAGCTTTTCCGGCTTGCAAGAAGCACCGGCTGCAGAACGACATAATCCACAGGCTTGTCTGTCGGGTCGATCCAGTCGAACACGGCAACGTCCGAACTGATTGTCAGACCCGTTTTACCGTCCGACGCCGAAAACCAGTCCTGCACTTCGCGGGGATGTACATCCTTGCAGGGAGTGCTGTAAATCTGGTATGATTTAGAGAATCCCGCAGCGCCCTTTATCTCGTCTTTGCCGACCTCCACAACGCCCATCGGCACTTCGTAAGCAACTTTCGCCTGTTGCATGTTCACGGGAAAAGCCAGCCGGAACTCGCGCCAGTTCTCGCCATTGAAACGGTTCAAATCAACCTCTACATCAATACGTTTGACGGTCTTGTACAGGATAATCCGCAAAACGGCTTGCGTCTCTTTCAGCGGCTGAATTGTCTGGAATACATCGCGCACTGCGCCGGTTTCCACGCATTGCCATTGCTGTTTGTAATTGCGCAACTGGTCGAAACCTTCCATTGTCGGCTGCTGTACTTCGGTAAATTCTCCGGCGCCATTGCCCACCGATTGCAGAGTAAACAGTTCGCCACCCGAAAATTTGTCGTTGCGGAAAAACTCTTTCTTCAATTCCTTGTCGTAAAGACTTTCGATGCCGCCATTGCCAAAAACAAGTTTGTAGTATTTGTTTTCGTAAGCGGGAACGGCTGAAGGAATATTTTCGTTACCTGCGGGAAGCGCTCCTTCGGTCAGATAGTACGTTTTATAACCCAACGCCGGAATTTTTTCGGCGACGAATGTAATGGTAATCACCTCGTCTTTGTTGCCGGTGTATAGGCAGTCGGTAAACTGATACGGGATTTCGTTACCGTCGGCGTCAATTAATTTGTAGTGCGTATTCGGTCGTCCTTCGACATCCAAAGTCAATACCACCGGGTCGGTACGTTCCCACGACAGAGGATTAAAAACAGTTACAGCCTGTTTGTATTCATCTTTAAACTTGATACGATGCGCGATAGCCCTCAGCGATTTGTCGAGCAAATCCTGAGCTTTGTCTCTTGCATACTCGAATTTATCACGAAAATAACGGTCGGTGATATGTCCTTTGTTACCGCCCCAGCCATGGTCGGGATAGATTGCCGATTCCCATGCATCGGTCAGTTCTTTTGCAGGATAGTCGCTAAAACTGTTTGCGACTAAAGCATTGAAAGTCGAAAACTTTTCTGCCGCCGTCAGCAGACGGCTGGCTTCTCTGCCCGCTTTCAACGCCCGTTGATGCGCAGGTCCGTGGATATAAAGCCAGACATTCGGACGTTCGCCGAGCAGTTCGTCGAATTTCGTGTCTTTGCCGGCTACAATCTCGTCCATCACTTTTGTTGATGTAGAGTACATAATATAAGGTAATGCCTTTGCGTTGTCGCCTTTTACTTCGTTATTCCAGTTTTCCATGTATTTATCCCAGTTTACGGGTTCGGAGAAGTCGAAGGAATACAGCACAAGCCGTACCGGCGGGATATTCCGTTTCCGGTAATAATCGTCAAATTCGTCGAGGAAACGGGCAAGCGTATCAGTACGTGCGGGTTCGGAAGGCGCATTGAGAATGGGCATTGTCTTGTCGTGATACTGCCCGGGCGACCATGATACGACAGAACTTCCATCGGGACTGAACCATTTGTAGAAACCCGGCTGATGACGGCTGATCTGATAATACGGAATACCCGATTTCGCCAAAATCTGAGGGAGTTGCAAGGCTACGCCCGGAACGTCTTCGTTGTATGCCGTGCGGAAATCGCAGCCCGGTAAGACTTTCTGTAACCATTTCCGTCCGAAATAGGTTTGCCGGACAAGAGCTTCTCCGTCGTACATCGACGGGTAAGGCTGTTTGTTTGTCGCTCCCCATTCCAGACGACCTTCTTTCGTGTATTTCAGTATGTCGCCGTACCGATCGGGATGACGTTCGAGATATTCCCGGAGAGAAAGGGCATCCTCGACCGAAAAACAATAGTGACTGCTTTCCGCCATACGTTGCAACGCCGGCGTAATCATCTGTTCATCACGGAAACGAATACATTCGTCTGGACTGTCCATCCAGGCTATATCCTGGTGACTTGAATTGACGAGACATAACTTCCCGCCTTTAAAATATGAGGCGTTTTGCGCCTGCGTACCCGTATAACATGCAAGGATACACCATAATAATAATAACAAATGAGTTTTTCTTTTCATAATATTTATTTTTATCTAAAAAAAATACGTTTTATCTAAAACACGGATGCAAAGTTAAAACAGTTTTTCGAATCCGGAAAACAAAATGATGATAATTTTGTTTTTATTGGTTTATATTGCAATGAAATTATAGACACACAAGATATTATCTTAACACATTTTTTTTCAATTTTCTCAATCTTACAAATCATAATCAACAAAAAAAACCGGACAAGAGATTAACTTGTCCGGTTTGGTTACATTAATAATTATTTATGAAGATAAAATTAATCTAACTTTATTCTCCCGAATTTCTTTCGAATTTAGCCACCACCCATGTACATATTCTGTAACACAGATAAATGAATACGGGCCATGAAAGAAATATCAATAACTGAGGTAAATATTTCATCACTGTATCGTTTTTAAATTAATAAATATGTGTTTCGGTTTGTATATCATTCAAAACCAACTTCTTTTTGTTAATCAATCGCCACATGTACACTATATAAGCCAGTACAAACGGGATGAATAGCGATACTATACTCATTGCCGTCAGCGTGAACTTACTCGACGAACTGTTGTAGATTGTCAACGAACTTTGCAAATCGCCGTATAACGAAGGATAATAAGCAGTATTGTTCCAGCCTGCGTTCAACAGCAAGCCAAGAACTGCAAATACCGCGCCTGCGCCTGCAAACCAGATTCCTTTTGTGAATATCGTTTTAGAGAACAACGTGTAACCGATTCCCACAAGAACGCCAACTACGCCCAGAAGGAAAATCGCCGCTACAACAGGCATTTGCAGAAAATTGTGCAGATATTTATACGGTTCCATAAATACTTTACCTGCGTCGTTGACAGCAAAGCCGTCTTTCAGCAAAATACATGCTACAAAGAACAAAAAGCACACAAGGAATGGTATAGTGTTGTACAACAGATGTTTTTTGGAACGCGCCAATATCTTGTCATTATCAATAGTATTAATAATATACAGCGCTCCCAAAATTCGTGCGAGGAAAAATACCGCCAATCCCAGCGCCACATTGACAGGATTCAGCACAGCCTCAAGCCCGTAAGCCGGACCTTCCCACTGTGATATAGCCATATTTCCACCCAGGTTTGCGATTTTTGTCTGATCGACCGAAAACATTGATCCTGTGAAGAATGTGCCTACGGCTGTTCCCACAAGCACCGTCCCAAACAGTCCGTTCAGGATAAGAAACCATTCGTAAGTTTTTTTGCCTAACAGATTGTTTGCTTTGGAACGAAATTCATACGAAACCGCCTGAAGCACAAAGAACAGGAGTATAGCTATCCAAACCCAGTATGCTCCGCCAAAACTTGTTGAATAGAACAGTGGAAAAGAAGCGAAAAATGCTCCGCCGAAAGTCACCAATGTCGTAAATGTAAATTCCCATTTATGTCCGAGACAGTTGATAATCAGTGTACGTTCGTCGTCTGTCTTTCCTAACGTATATATAAGCGTTTGACCTCCCTGTACAAACATCAGGAACACCAGCAAAGCGCCTAACAGTGATACTAAAAACCACCAGTATTGTTGAAGAAAAATATATGTTGTATCCATAATTATATTTATTTTATTGATTATTACACTGATTCATTTGAAATTTTCGGACCTTTCCTGATTTCTGTAAAGAGAATTTTGAGATCCGCTATTAGCAATACTGTAAATAATGCTAAAAACAGGAAAAATGTTAGCATAACCGAACCTGCGTCGATGCGCGAAACTGCGGCGACTGTCGGCAGCAAATCCTGAATTGTCCATGGTTGACGACCCATTTCGGCGACAATCCATCCCGCCTGCGATGCAATGTAAACCAATGGAACACTCCATATTGAGAGATACAGCATCCACCTGTTGAATTTACCTTCAAGTTTAAAGATAATCCACAAGGATATAAAGAAAATGAACAAAAACAAAAATCCCAACCATACCATTATTCTAAAACTGTAGTAACACAAAGGCACATTGGGGATTACACTCGATGGCTCGTTGAAATAACCATATCCGAAATATTTAAAATCTTTCTTGAGCCGGACTTCTGCATCTGCCGCAACAATTTCATTGCCTTCGTCTTTGGCTTTTTTGTAATCCTGAAAAGCTACGATAGCCGCTTTTCCTCTCCGGATTTTTTCTTCGACCGAAAGGGCAATCCCGCTTTCTTCTTTCGACTCGTAGCCTTCCTTAAATCCCCCTTTGATCAAATCGTCGATTCCGGGGACAAAGGCTTTTATATCCCTGTATCCCAGAAACGAAAGCAGTTTGGGAAATTCGAGATTGAAGACAAAAGCATCTTTATCGTCGCCGGATTCTTTGCCGGGAGTGGGGACGCCAATCATACTGAATCCGGTGCCTTCTTGACCCTTATACAATCCTTCCATTGCGGCAAATTTCATCGGTTGGGTGTGCGCAACGTTGTGAGCAGACGAATCGCCGGTGAAAATCAGGACAGCAGAACTGAGCAAACCAAAAATCGAGGCTACAAGGATACTCTTTTTAGCAAAAATTTTCTCTCTGCCTTTCAGTATAAACCACGAACTGATACCGATTACTACGATTGACGCCAAAACGTATCCCGAAGTAATCGTATGAAAAAATTTAGAAATAGCTGTGGGATTGAATAATACCTCCCAAAAACTATTCATCTCGTTTCTTGCTGTGTCGGGATTAAACTCCATTCCTACAGGGTTTTGCATCCATCCGTTTGCGACGAGTATCCACAGAGCGGAAAGATTTGCCCCGAAGGCAGTTAACCACGACGCCGTCAGGTGGGTTTTACGCCCGACCCTGTTCCAGCCAAAAAACATTATAGCAATAAACGTGCTTTCCATGAAGAAAGCCAAAATACCTTCGATAGCCAAAGGAGCGCCGAAGATATCGCCAACGAACCAAGAGTAATTAGACCAATTGGTTCCGAACTCAAATTCGAGAATCAGCCCTGAGGCAACTCCGACAGCGAAGTTTATCCCGAAAATAGTCATCCAAAATTTCACGGTTTTTTTCCAGAATTCGTTCCCGGTTTTCACGTAAATAGTTTCCATAATGGCAATCAAAAACGTAATCCCGAGTGTGAAAGGAACAAAAATCCAGTGAAATATAGCAGTCAAGGCAAATTGTAGCCTCGACCATTCCACCACTGAGCTTAAAAACAGATTATCAAGCATTCTTTATACGGGTTTTAAGGTTATTAAAAAAATTAATATTTAACAGGAGTCGTTAACTCCTTAATTACATGTTCAATTCGCTCATCTTCATTCTCAAAATTGCTTTTGAGAAAATTTGGAAAAAATAACGGCTTCAACACAAGAAACATGATCGCTAACTTGATCAGAATAATCGCCCACAAAATTTTTCCTACTGTCATTTCTTTAAAACCTTCGTAATAAAACATAAAAACACGTTTTAACATAACTTACAATTTTAGGTCAAAGGTAAAAATTATTTTTAATATACAACACATTTATAATAATTTTTTTTTGCTGATTTTTTTCATTGTTGATTTTTTTACTGTTCTATAATGCTAATATACTTATTATAAGCATATTATAAGTCGATATATTTTGATAAGTTTTTTTTATCAACTTTAAAAAAAAATCTATAACAAACGTTTTTTAATGCTGTTCAAAGCCTTTTTTTTATAAAAAAACGTTAATTTGTGATAAATTTTGTGAATTTTTTCCGGCGATATATGACAAATACTATTCCGCAGAGAATAACGATTGCCGGAGGAATGAGAGTGTTAATCAAAATGATTTTAGTGTGGTTATATGCAATTTTGGAATTATCGAGCAACCTCATTTTCAGAGTTCTGTTTTTAATTTCCATTAAGCCGCCTTCGTCGGTAAGGTAATTGATTACGTTCATCGCAAAATCGTTGTTCCCATAAGTGTATTCGGTATGGCGGTCGTAACCAAGACGATAGGGGATAATTTCTATTCCGGCTTTGTTTACGTCGTTACGGATAATATCTCCGTCGGAAACAACTATCATTTTTGTTTTAACGCTTTTAGAGGTGAATGTAAATCCGGGCGAAGTAATGTATTGAGAGACGATTCGGTTTCGGAACGGCGAATTAAATTCGCCTTCAAGTAAAACGGCAACAGGCAGATACGAACGGTTAAAGACTTGTTGCGTAATTCTTTCATCAACCTGCGACAAACTCACAATCAGGGGCGCATTTGTTACTTTTGCGTTTTCGGAAGAATACAGCAAATATGTTTTTTTAACGGCGGCGCTACTTCCAACCGTGTCGATAACTCCCGGATATTGAGCTTTAACAAGGTCTATCCCCTTGGTAATGGGATTGTCGGACGGAGTCCAGAGCAAAGGGAAATATGTCCATGGCGCAAAACGAAAATCGGGAGGCATGCCGGGTAACGACACGTCGATGCGGATTTTCGAGCACTGCATGTCCTGCACAACATTCGGATTGATACGGACGCCATAGTTAAACAACTGGTCGTTAAGATTATGTTCGCAGACAAGTCCCACAGTCGTTTCACCTCGCGACAGGCTGTCTTCGTGGACATGAACAGCATCGACAAACCAGGCTGTACGTCCGCCGCGCATAATATACTGGTCGACAACGAATTTGTCTGCTTCCGACCAGCGTTCCATCGGTTTTGCGATAACAACCGCCTTGTATTCGTCAAGTATCCCGGTAGCGCCTTCGATGATAACGGCGTCAATATCATAGTATTCGCTGAGGCTTTCGGATATTCCCCACAGACTGTTGTCGTCGAGTTCGCCGTGTCCTTCAATAAAAGCGATTTTGTCCTTGCTTGTACGGCTGATTTTTTGGATAACGTTTACCAGTTCGTATTCAAGATTCTGCAACGCAAGATTAAGATTTTCCTCAACACTGAGTTTTTGATTGGTTTTCACGAAATTAACCGGCAATTCTTTTCCTTTGTAATTCACTAATGCTCCGGGAAAAATCATTCGTTGAGTTGCTCCGCCTTCGGCGTCGTTTTCACGTATGGTAAGCGGAGTCAATCCTTTCTGCATAAGTTCATTGAAAACGGCAATACGTTTTTCGTCGCTTCCTTCCGAGGGATTACGAAATTCGTACTGTATATTTTTTCGCGAATATCGTTTCAACTCGTTCAGTTTTTCGCGCACCGACGACCTGAATTTTTTAATATGCACAGGCATTTCTCCATCTAAATATATACGTATAAAAATCACATCATCGAGATTTTCGATAACATGCTTACTTGGTTCTGAAATTGTATAGCGCTTGTCCTCAGTGAGATCGATCCTTGCACTAAACAAGTCTGTCGCAACTCCCAACAAAACCAATCCTGTCAAAAACAGCAGATACGATAATATATTTTTACGTTTCAATGTCATAATCACGGCGCAAAAGTAATCATTATTTTGCAATTCTTCTATTTTGTACTTGTATTGGGTACATTTCAAATTGTCGCGCTGATTGTCCGGCTATGGTAATTTTTTCTATTATTTTTAACCACAAAGTAGGGGCAAGGCATGCCTTGCCCCTACAACGACAACGACAACGACAACGCCGCCGCCGCCTTTGTGGTTAAAAAATTTCGTAGCAAAAACGACAATTTGAAAAAAAAATGTACTTTTGCAAGCAAATTAATTAAAAAATAATACAATATGGCAGTTTTTTTCAATAAAATTCAACGGTATGACCCGCGTAATCCCACAAGACTGAGAAAATGGTATCTGATACTGAAAAGTGTGGGCGCCAAACAAACCAAAGAAGTGGCGCAACGTATGGCGGACGAAACAACGATGAACCCCAAAGAAGCGGAAATAGCGCTTTACCAACTGGTAAAAGTAATGAAAAATATCCTGTTGGAGGGATGTACGGTGCAGATCGACGATTTGGGAACATTTTATCTTACAGCAAATTCGTCTGCATCGGAAACGGAAGAAGGAGTAACCGCACGCAACTGTACCGCACTACACATCCGTTTTAAACCGGACGAAGCGCTGCAAGCCGAAATAAACAAGGCGCAACTGATAGCAATCGACAAACTTACGTGACAGATGCAAGGAGAGCAAAGTGGTGCGACCATCTTGCTCAAAGTGGCGCGACCATCTTGCTCAAAGTAGGTCGACCATCTTGCTCAAAGTGGCGATAACGCTTTCCGCATGACGCCAGCCGGAATCTGTTCACCACAAAAAAGAATGTTGCTACTCTCGGAGCAGCAACATTCTCAGCAAATATTAATCAAACCAGATTAATCTCCATATTGGTCTGACCAGACGCCGTTGGTATATACCGAACGACGCATGCCACGCGGGTCTGCCCAGAACAGTTTGTCGTAATACGTATCGTTTTCGGTACCCGGATAATAGGGATTGTAGTAACGTTCGCCTTCATCGTAGCGCCATCTGTCGGGAGCCCAATTAACCGAACCGGATGCTTGCGGATAAATAAGTTTCGGCACTCCGGTACGGCGGATTTGCGCCCATGCCTGACGCGAGAAGAAGATACCCCAATGCAGCCATTTCTGAGTAAGGATAGCGTCGATATGAATATCAGGTTCGCCGGCGCTTCCGTAAGGAATAGCAGGGTTGACGCTGGTCTCCCATCTTGCCTCGGCAAAAGCCTTCACTTTTTCGTCGGCAGGAATCTTTACCGCAACAGTCGTATTGTTGTTGTTGACCTCGTTCCAGTGATAATAGAGTTCGATGGATTTCGTCACTCCTTCGACAAATGCTTCTTTTGCCTTGGCTTCGTCTTTGGCTACGCCCCAACCGCGCTGATAGGCTTCGGCTTTATGCAAAAGAGCTTCGCCGGCAGTCATCTGCACATGTTCGAAGTTTTTGTTTTGCCAGAAGAAACCGCCCGACATGATTTCGGAAGTATAGACGTTGTCGTAATACGATGGGTCGGGACGATAGACAGACATATCAACGCCGACAAAGCAAAGACTGTCTTGCCACTTTCCGGTTAAATCTACAGCCAGATCGTTAGCCGAGTATTGATTACTGCTCAGCCGCTCTCCATTGCGCATGTAATAAAGCAGCAGGATACGCGGGTCGTCAACGTCGGGTATATACCTGCCCGTGTTCGGGACATGCACGTCTTTGTCGCCAACAACGGTTCTACGCCAGTTGCCGTTACTCAACATCCTGTTTACTATGGCTCCGCTTGCCGACTTGCCATTGCTCCATTCGCCAAGACCGCCTCCGCCTTCCCAATTCAAAGCGTCGCTGTGATCGTTTTTCAGGAAAATCATTTCGTCGAGTTCATTAGTTTCCAGAATCGGATACTTTGCAGGATTTTCGAGAATTTCCTTAATTGCCGCCTGAGCTTTTGCTGTGATAGGTCCGTGCTGGGCGCTGCGTATAGCGGCGCGCAGACGCAATGAGTTGGTATAGAGCGCCCATTTCAATGGACTGCCCGTATTGAGGAAATCGTATGCAGCGAACCCTTGATGCACGTCTCCCGGCTTAGATACGAGGTCGATGAACACATCTGCCGCCGTTTTCAAGTCGTCGAGTACTGTTGAATAGATATCTTCAGCCTTGTCGTAAGGAGCGTAGGAAGCAACGATGTCGCCGGTCGCCGGCAGCGTGCATGCTTCGGAAAACGGTATGTTGCCATACATGTCCACAGTTGACAGCAGATAATCATACAGATGCACCATTGCTCCGTACCGGAAAGGATCATACTGTTTCCGCAAATCCTCGCCCATAGCGTTATACAGTTCAAGCAATTTCACATAATCAGTCATTGCATAGTAATAACTGCCCATCAAACTGTTTACATATCCGGAAAAGCCGGGTTCGTAAGAGCCTGTGAATCCCCAAGTTTGGGAGAAATAGCCGAAAAATTGCCTGTCAACGGCAAAAAAACGGGAATAACCATAGTTGGAGTAGTCCAAGCAACGTCGCAGAACTCCGGTGAACAAACCGGGAATTGTAGGTTCTGCAATAGTCGAAGGGTCGCGGTATTTTGCGTCGAAATCCTCATCGCTGCAATTGCTGAAACTGAGCAACATCACAGTTGCCAATAAAAATGAAACTATCTTTTTCATGTTTTTATTCTTTAAATAAATTATACAATAATAAAATTAGAAGCCGACTCTGAGATTGAAGCCCCAACTTCTGCTGGGAGAAGTAGCATCGCCCAGAAAGGCTTGATTGACCCAACTTGTACCGCTACTTGATTCGACGTCCCAATCAGGCATAGCCTTGTAGATATAAAACAGGTTGCGCATAAAGAACGACACCTGAATATGTTTGCATTGCAGTTTGTTTGCAAGACTTTTCGGGAAATTGTATCCAATCAACAATTCTCGCACTTTCCAGTAGCTCTTATCGAATATACTGTGCATGTGAGTCATCTGATGGGAATCCGTATTCCAGTTATAAGTATAATACGTCAAATAGTCGTAAGCCTGTATAACGTCATTCGGTTGACCTGTATTTATATCGACACCCGGTTGAATGACGCCGTCGTAATAAACTGTTTCGTCATTGTATGCCGGATTGACCTGTCCGTCGATATAATATGGAATACCCGGTGCAAGGTAAGCGTTACCGTTGTTGGCCCAAAAATATGGAATACCGTTTTCCCTCATATACACAGTCGCCGGAGTCATACCGAGAGCAGTGGTGTAGTGTTGCGCATAGTTGAAAGCCTTGCCGCCAATGCTGAAATCGGTCGTAACTTCGAAGAAAACATTCTTGTAATGGAAGTTGTTGATAAAACCGCCGACAAACAGCGGCTGTGCATTTCCTATACGTTGATGTTCCGGATTGTTGACATACAGACCATCTTCGGTAAGTAGATTGCCTTTTTCGTCCTGCCTAGGCACCTGAGCATACCAGTCGCCCATCGGGCGTCCCTCATACGAACGCAGAATGATACCTTCGGTATAATCGCCGTTTTTGACATACTCAATACCGTCGGCAAGAGCGACTATCGTATTCCAGTTGCGGGCGATGTTAAAGATTGTTTTCCACGAGAAATTGTCGGTGCGTACGGGGTCTCCGTAGATATTCAATTCAACTCCCGTGTTGCGCAACGTTCCTACATTCATCAGTGTAGAACCTACGCCCGAACTCGAAGGCTGGGGCAGTCCCAGAATCTGGTCATTGATATTCCTGTAGTAATAAGTAAAGTCGAGCCCCAAACGGTTCTTGAACATTTTGGTTTCGAGTCCCAACTCAATTTCCTTAGTGATTTCGGGTTTGATCAGGTCGTTACCCATACCCGTCCTTACGTGATTCCATATAAAACCGTTGTGCGATTCCGACTCGTAGGATACGTTGGCAGAGTAGATGCCGGGGTAGTTTCCGTTCATACCGAACGAAGTGCGGAATTTACCAAATTGGAACCATTCAGGGAAAGCGTCTTTGAATGCATCGGTGAAAATGAACGCTCCGCTGACCGAGGGATAGAAAAACGTGTTGGAACCTTTGCGCAGGGTCGAAGTCTTGTCTTGGCGTCCGGTGATGGTTACATACAGGTAATCGTCCCAACTGAGGTCAACCATTCCGAGTACGGCAGTTTTAAGCGATTCCATATAGCTCTCCGAAGTGCGTGTCTGGTATCGGCTGGCATTGAAATGGAACCAGTTTTCGGTAGTCAAACCGCCGTCGGTATTCGACTGCAGATTCAGCATTTTTTCCGAACGTCCCTGCCATCCCAAACTCGCCGATAATTCAAACTTCTCGCTGAGTTTTTTGCTGGCGGTCAGCATAAAGTCGGCGTAATAGATATCGTAACGACGCTGTACGATGCTGTAGTATCCGCTGGGGTCGTTGCCAAGTTCAATAGCATGTTCGGTATTGTCGCGTCTTTCCTGACGGTCGGAAGTAATATCGGTTTGGAACTGTACTCTTGCGCTCAGCCAGTCGGTAATCTGGAATTTAGGAGCAACGTATGCTATGAGACGATTCGAAACTTCGTCAACATTCCTGTCATACTGATCCCAAAGTACATTGCTTATACCGTTTCTGTCAGTGGTGTTGAAAGCAAACTGTTCGTCAGGAGTGAGCGATTTGTCGCCTTTGTTGTTGTTGCGATATCCCAGACTTGTTTTATACATTTTCTTCATCAGAGGGATATCCATAAAGGTGCCGAAACCATGCGAGAACGACCAGAACAGACCCATAGTCCTGTTTGCGCGGTTGTGGATATTATTGAGGACATAGTTTGCCGAATACTCAACCGATACAACTTTGGAAATGTTGAGAGTACCATTCAGCGTAAAACTGTGCCTCTGGTAATTGGAGGTCGGCGTATTGGGGATTTCCTTGTTGTAGGTGTAGGCAAAACGGGTTTGAACGTTTTTACCGCCCTGATTGAGCGCTAAGCTGTAGTTCTGATTGAAACCCGTTTGAAAGAAATCTTTCCATGTATCCTGTCCCGAAATAGGCCAATATGAGCGCTCTTTTCCATCCCAGTACAATACCTTGGTACCGTCGTATTTGGGCCCCCAGGCATATTGAGAGAAATAAACGCTTTTGTACTTTTTAGGTTCGCTATCATTGGCGCCCTGAAAAGTACGTTCGTAGAATCCGTCGTTTTTTTTCATATAATCGTTATATCCGCCTTTAAAGTAACCGGGACCATACTCCGCCTGCATTGTTGGCGAGCCATGAATCTCGTTGACGGTGTACGATGCGCTGAAATCGACGCTGAAAGTGCCTTCTCTGGCTCTTTTGCTGTCAATAATAACGACGCCGTTAGCGGCTTCGGAGCCGTAGAGAGCAGTTGCGGCGGCGCCGCGGAGGATGGTAAGGTTCTCAATGTCTTCGGGATTGATATCCACCAGACCGTTGGAACGTACACGGCTTTCAGAGCCGAACTCGGCAAACGCAGCATCGGTTCCCGAACCTGTGCCGCCGTTACGGATAGGTACGCCGTTCATGACAATCAGAGGTTGTCCGCCGCCGGTAATGGAGTTGAGTCCGCGTATGTTGATAGATACGCCGGCGATACTGCCCCCCTGATTTGTGTTAATACGGACACCCGGAGCCTTGCCGTAAAGAGCAGTGGCGAAGTTGGGCGAACCAACCTTGGTAAGTTCCTTTGCAGAGATAGTCGTTGCGGCATAGCCCAGTTTACGGGCGTCCCTCTTTATTCCAAGAGCCGTCACAACAAGTTCTTCAAGTTCGGTATCCGATTTCAATTGAACATTGATGACAGTCTGGCTACCAACAACAATCTCTTGCCGTCCGTATCCGACGTATGAAAATACCAGCACAGCCTCTCTGTCAGGTACTGTGATTGAGTATGTTCCGTCGGTATCGCTTACAATGCCGGCGCTTGTTCCCTTAATGGCAATGGCTACGCCGGACAATACTTCTCCGGAATCATCAGTGATTTTTCCGGTTACAGTGGACTGTTGAGCGTATGCGCTCAGTCCGTACAAATTAACGGTCAATAAAGCCAGCAACATAATTACGCCTCGCTTCACCGACAAACAGGATATTTCCTTTTTAATAAAATTTCTATAATACATAATTAAAATTTAACGAGTTAATAAATAAAAATAATTTAATAGAGTGTCCTCCGGCGTCTGACGTCTTAACACTTGGTCGAATGTGATTATGTTTACGGTATCCTCCTTTTTATATTTATATTTTTTATATTCGAGAAAATATTGGCATACAACAAAAAACCGTGTGAACGGATATAAAAAAACCGCCCCATGAAAAAATATGAAACGATTATATATAATTGTATGATTTTTTTTGCTAACTTTGCGCCGTGGCGTGTGTGTGTGTGTGTGTGTGTGTGTGTGTGTGTGTGTGTGTGTGTGTGTGTGTGTGTGTGTGTGCAAAAATCGTTCCAAACCAGCTAAATTCCTGATTTATTATAGAGTTAACCTCCCAGCTTTTAACGTATTTGTTACACATATTTTTAATCTTAAATCATAAAAACGTAATCAAATAATGGCACAAAGATAAATATTTATTTTTAAATGAATAAAAAAAATATTTATTTTTTTTATTCTAACTACTTTTTGCCACGAATTACACGAATTAACACTAATTTTTTTCATATAAGGGCTAAGGATGCAAAATAAGTAAGGTATAACACAAAACTGATCAGGATTCGTAAGATTAAAAGAAAAAAGCCGCCGTTTGTCAGTGCATCGTAAAAACCTTATTCTCTTAAAAAACACCTTAGTAGCCCCGTATGATTTCCCACCTCTGTACCTTATTTTATGGTCGAAAATAAGGTTGAATGGGATGGTAAATCGTTGGTTACTAATATTTTTGTAGTCATGGCATCAATAAACTAAACTAACTGTCATAAGTTGAGTGATGCGAAATAAATGTTTTTTTGCGATTAAATAAGAAACCTTATTTTCCTGAAAAACACCTTAGTAGCCCTATGATTCCCCACATCTGTAACCTTATTTTATGGTTCGAAAATAAGGTTGAATGGGATGGTATATCGTTGGTGAGTAATATTTTTGTTGTCATGGCATCAATATACTAAAATAACTGTCATACGTTTAGTGATGCTATTTAAATTTTTTTTGCGATTAAATAAGAAACCTTATTTTCCTGAAAAACACCTTAGTAGCCCGTATGATTCCCCACATCTGTAACCT
>JAISXV010000114.1 GCA_031270335.1 Prevotellaceae bacterium
GAACTGAAAATACGTTACGGAAGAAAATATGTCGAAGAGGGTCTTAATCAAACTGTCGGTTACATGGATCTGCATTGCTGTAACGAAGGCTGGATAGTGGTATTCGACCGTCGTAAGAATATCAAATGGGAGAATAAACTCTACATGAAAAAAGAAATCGTGAACGGTAAAACAATTACTATTGTAGGAGCGTAAGATAATGATTAAAAGTAATATTAATAAAAGATAAATGATAGAAAATGGGTAATCCTAAAGCATTTTTGAGTATCCCCCGTAAAGAAGCGGGTTACAGGCCTGTTCTTGAGCGAATAGCCGATTTTGGAGAAGTAGAACAGACGTTAAATTCCGAAGACCGGATGTTACAAGCCTCACGTTGTATGGATTGTGGCGTTCCGTTTTGTCATTGGGGCTGTCCTGTCGGCAACATCATGCCCGAATGGCAGGATGCTGTGTATAAGGGAAAATGGCAGGAAGCATACAATATTTTGAATACGACTATGAACTTCCCGGAATTTACCGGACGAGTATGTCCTGCCCTGTGCGAAAAAAGTTGCGTACTGAAAATCAACGAATATCCTGTAACTATTCGCGAAAACGAAGCCGCAGTTGCCGAACGCGCTTTTCAGGAAGGGTATGTTGTCCCGAAAATTCCGAAACAGCGTACAGGCAAGAAAGTTGCGGTGATTGGTTCGGGACCTTCGGGATTGGCTGTCGCCGATATGTTGAATCGTAAAGGTCATTCCGTCACGGTGTTCGAAAAAGACGAATCTGCCGGCGGACTGTTGCGTTTCGGCATTCCCGACTTTAAACTCAACAAAGAAATCATCGACCGGCGTTTGAATGTCATGAAAACGGAAGGCGTCGAATTTCGCAACGGCGTGACGGTGGGAAAAGATATCGAAGCCGGCGAAATATTGGATGCTTACGATGCTGTGTGTATAGCGATTGGCGCAGGTAAGCCGAGAGATTTACCCATCGAAGGCAGACAATTGAAAGGGATACATTTTGCTCTGGAACTGTTACAGCAACAAAACCGGATTGTTTCCGGCGCTACTGTTTCCGAATCCGAACGGCTGACAGCCAGAGGGAAAAACGTGTTAGTCATCGGTGGAGGCGACACCGGTTCCGATTGCGTGGGAACGTCCGTAAGGCACAGAGCCGCGCAGGTTACGCAGATTGAAATCATGCCAAAACCGCCGGAAACGTACAATTCCGATACACCCTGGCCCCTCTGGCCTAACGTATTGCGTACCTCGAGTTCGCATCTCGAAGGTTGCGAACGTCGCTGGAATCTTGCCAGCAAACGTTTCATTGGCGACGCCGACGGTAATCTTATCGGCGTGGAAGTTGTTCATGTAGAGTGGACAAAGTCGCCCGACGGAAGACTGTCGATGAAGGAAACGGACAAAACCGAAATCTTGAAAGCCGACATGGCGCTCCTGTCGATGGGATTTGTTCATCCTGTACACGAGGGATTTCTCGATGCGTTGAACGTGAAATACGACGGTCGCGGCAATGTCGCGATAACAACGCCTTTCGCAACATCAGTCGATAAAGTGTTTGTCGCCGGCGACGCTGCGACGGGCGCAAGTCTGGTTGTGCGCGCAATCGATTCGGGACGCAAAGCCGCCGCCGCAATCGACAATTATCTCGACAATTAATTGTTAATTATTAATTGTTAATTATTAATTGCTAAGTGAGCATGAAGCCGGTTGTCAAAATATTGAATATCGTTTTGAAAAGCATCAGTATTGCATCTGTTGCGGCGTTGTTTTTGTGTTTTTTATCGGTATATGTCAGTCCGGCAAAAATCTGGCTTCTTGCTTATTTCGGACTTCTTTTTCAGTTGGTTTTTCTTGTTAATATCCTGATGTTGATATTCTGGATTGTCCGGCGGAAAAAGAAGTTTATCATACTGCACATCATCGCTTTTGTCCCGAATATTTTCTTTTCGGGATACTTTTTCCGACCTTTCGGCGGAGAAAAGGAAGTCGATGCAAGTTCGGAGAATATCAAACTGTTGACGTATAATCTGCAAGGCTTTCGAATCCCGTATCAGAAAAACACTACGCAGGAAAAAATCGCTGAGTTCATCAACGCCGAAAAACCGGATATTGTCTGTTTACAGGAATTTTATACCAACGACAAAGTGACGGAAAAACTGTTTGCTTCGTTGCTCGACGAGTATAAATATCAGGCTGTGTTCTACAGCGTTAAACGGAAAAACACTTCTTACGGCGTAGCGACATTCAGCCGTTATCCGATAAAGATGACGCTCGAAATCCCGTTCGAAAACACTGCCAACGCCGCCATGTACACCGATATCGACGTCAACGGGAAAATTATCCGCGTCTATAACGTTCATCTGCAATCAATCAAACTGAATATCAACAAACTGTTGTCGGGAAAAAACAACCGGTTCGACGAAATTGAAGAAGCTTCGTCACGTCTGAGAACCGCGTTCATCAAACGTGCCGGACAGGTCGATATCATGGCTAAACATATTGACGTTTCGCCCTATCCGGTAATCGTCTGCGGCGATTTCAACGACACGCCCGTCTCGTACACCTACAACAAACTGCGCGGCGACAGGTTAGACACGTTTTGCGAAGCCGGAAAAGGTATGCCTTCGACTTATCGCTTAGCGGTCGTCCCATTCTTCCGAATCGACTATATCCTGCACGACAAAAACATGGAATCACTGACTTACTCCGTTCACCAAATCGA
>JAISXV010000223.1 GCA_031270335.1 Prevotellaceae bacterium
TGATTTGTAAAAAAATCACTATATTTGCGCCAAAAAATGATATGGAAATGTTAGAAAGAAGGTTAAATCCATTGAATGATTTTCTGTTCATGAAGTACATGGGCGAGAAAGGAGATGAAGAGCAACTGACTGCGTTTCTGAATGTTGTTCTTGAAAAGACGGGCAAGAACAACATTAAGTCGGTAACGATACGCGAAGACAGGAAAGTATCGGCAGATATTCTTGGCGACAAATCCAATGAATTGGATGTCCGTGCAAAAATGGACGACGGCTCAATAGTGAACATTGAGGTACAGCTGCGCAATGTAAGGAATATGAGCAAACGCAGCCTGTTTTATTGGAGTCGTGAGTACAATAAAAGCATCGAAGGGGGAGACGATTACGTGAAACTGTCTAACGTAATAGCGATCAATATACTTGGTGCAGAGTTTCTTCCGATAGACGAAGTGCATGCGAGTTTTCATCTTCGGGAAGACACTCATAAAGATTATATTCTTACCGATGCGTTGGAAATGCATTTTATCGATATGGTAAAGTTCGGACGGTTGAAGAAAAAAGATATCGAGCATAATGCGCTTCACCGTTGGTTAACTTTTTTTGATAAAAAACCAGTAATGAAACAATTAAAAACATAATAGAAATGGATGCAGCAATAAAAAAAGCGCAGGATAAAATGACGTTTGTTGCGCAGGATAAAGCAGCATTGCGTATTTACCAGATGCGCGAAAAGGCAGTTTATGATTACAATAGCGGCATACGTGCCGCCGAACAGGTAGGTGAAGAAAGAGGATTGAAAAAAGGACTGGAAAAAGGTCGGCAAGAAGGTCGGCAGGAAGGTCGGCAGGAAGGTCGGCAAGAAGGTCAGCAAAAAAGTTTTATTACATACGTTGTAAATGCGATACAGGAAGGATTCTCCATCGAACAAATAGCTCGTGTGACCGATCAAACTGTGGAAGAAGTAGTTAAAATCCTTAAAGCACAGGGGTTGGCATGATAAAAAATAGATACAGCAATGAAAAAAATGCATACAAAAATTGTGTTCGTTAAGCAGGACAAAGGGATGTTGCACTATTATCGGATGCGCGAAAAGGCTATTTATGACATTAATGACTATAATAGTCGCATTCGTGCCGCCGAACAAATAAGTGAAGAAAGAAGATTGAAAAAAGAACTGGAAGAAGGTCGGCAAGAAATTTTTATTACATACGTTGTAAATGCGATACAGGAAGGATTATCCGTCGAACAAATATCTCGTGTGACCGATCAAACTGTGGAAGAAGTAGTTAAAACCATTAAAGCACAGGGATTGGCATGATAAAGAAGGACAAAAAGGAAGAAGACGAACAGAACAAATTGCTTCGCGATGCTGTTGAGAGCGAATATAAATACGGTTTTACTACTGATATAGATACAGATACAATCTCGAAAGGATTAAACGAAGACGTTGTACGGTTGATTTCCGCCAAGAAAGAAGAACCCGAATGGTTGCTGGAATTTCGACTGAAAGCGTTTCGGCAATGGAACAGTATGAAAATGCCGGAATGGGCGCATTTGGATATTCCCCAAATTGATTATCAGGATATTATCTACTATGCAGCGCCAAAACAAACTACCACTGCCGAGGGCGAAATCGACGCCGAACTGAAACAGACTTTCGACCGGCTTGGAATCCCGCTCGAAGAACAGAAAATCCTGGCTGGAGTGTCGTCGAACATTGCTGTCGATGCGGTTATGGACAGCGTTTCGGTCAAAACCACTTTTCGGGAAACGTTGGCGGAGAAAGGAATCATCTTTTGTTCGTTCAGCGAGGCGGTTAAGGAGCATCCCGATTTGGTGCGGAAATATCTGGGAAGCGTAGTGCCGTTTACCGACAATTATTTTGCAGCGTTAAATTCGGCTGTATTCAGCGATGGCTCATTTTGTTACATTCCGGGCGGAGTACGCTGTCCGATGGAGTTGTCCACGTACTTTCGTATCAATGCCGCCAACACCGGACAGTTCGAACGGACATTGATAGTTGCCGAAGAAGGCTCGTATGTCAGTTATTTAGAGGGATGTACGGCGCCTGTCAGGAAAAAGAGCCAGTTACATGCGGCAATTGTCGAAATCGTTGTCGAAAAAAATGCGGAAGTAAAATATTCGACCGTACAGAACTGGTTTCCGGGCGATAAGGAAGGAAAAGGCGGTGTGTATAACTTCGTCACGAAACGCGGAATATGCAATGGCGACAACGCCAAACTGTCATGGACACAGGTAGAAACGGGCTCGGCAATCACATGGAAATATCCATCCTGCATCCTGAAAGGCAACAACAGCATCGGCGAATTTTATTCCGTTGCCATGACCGCAAATCATCAACAAGCCGACACCGGAACAAAAATGATACACATCGGCAAAAACACAAGAAGCCGGATTGTATCCAAAGGCATCTCGGCAGGATACAGTAACAACAGTTACAGAGGATTAGTCAAAGTAACGAAAAACGCCGACAATGCGCGCAACTTTTCGCAGTGCGACAGTCTGCTGCTCGGAAATCGCTGTGGAGCACACACTTTTCCGTATATCGAAGCCGCAAACAAATCCGCAATTATGGAACACGAAGCGACAACTTCGAAAATCAGCGACGACCAACTGTTTTACTGCAATCAGAGAGGTTTATCGACGGAAAATGCTGTAGCGCTGATTGTAAACGGTTATGCAAAAGACGTGCTCAACAAATTGCCGATGGAATTTGCTGTCGAGGCGCAAAAGTTGCTCGAAATCAGTCTTGAAAATAGCGTAGGATGATTTACGATTTTTGATTTACGATTTACGATTTTTGATTTACGATTTACGATTTTTGATTTATAAATATAAATATTTGATTTATGACAACACGAAGAGATTTCATTCAGAAAGTCGGCATGATTGGAGCTGGACTTTCACTCGGACCGTACTTTGCTAAAGCAGATGTATTTAACGGTTCCGGAAACAGCGTTCATGTGGGCGCAAACGACAAAATCAGGACAGGACTGATTGGCTGTAAGGGAATGGGGTTTGCAGACTTGAGTGCATTCCTTAACAATCCGGAAATAGAGTGCGTTGCGCTTGCCGACATCGACGAGGGCGTACTGAACCAGCGCGCCGCCGATACGGAAAAAATCACCGGTAAAAAAGTGGAACATCTGTACAAAGACTGGCGGAAACTTATTGATCACAAGGATATTGACCTGGTGATTATCGGTACGCCCGACCATTGGCACTGTCTTCAATTAGTAGCGGCGTGCGAAACCGGCAAAGATGTTTATTGCGAAAAACCGCTGGGTAACAGCATCGAAGAGTGTAACATCATGGTGCGAGCCGCCGAAAAGTACAACCGTGTGGTACAGGTCGGACAGTGGCAACGCAGCGACCCGCACTGGCAAGATGCTGTGAATTTTATACATAGCGGTAAACTCGGAAAAATACGTACGGTTCGTGTTTTTTCGTATCAGGGCTGGTGTCCTTCGATTCCCGTGAAACCCGACGAGCCTGTTCCGCCGGGAGTTGATTATGACATGTGGCTGGGACCGGCGCCGAAACGTCCGTTCAACGTCAACCGTTTCCACTTTACTTTCAGATGGTTCTGGGATTATGCCGGCGGGCTGATGACCGACTGGGGCGTACATCTTCTTGATTATGCGCTGTTTGGAATGAACGTGACCGCTCCGGAAACGGTCATGGCTTCGGGCGGTAAATTCGGTTATCCCGACGACGCCTGCGAAACACCTGATTTATTGCAGACTATCTACAAATTTAAGGATTTCACCGTGCTTTGGGATCATGCAATCGGCATCGACGACGGGGCTTACGGTCGTAATCATGGACTTGGTTTTGTGGGCGAAAACGGCACTCTGGTACTCGACCGCGGCGGTTGGGAAGTGATACCCGAAAAAGTCAATGGCAAAGAACGTATGGAGGCTGTGCCTTTCACCAAATCTTACGGCGGCGGCGGATTGAATCTGCATGTTAAGAATCACATTGACTGCATCAAAAGCCGTAATCGCAACTGTAATGCAAGTATCGAAATCGGCGCTCATATCGCCAAATTTTCGCAGTTGGGAAATATCGCTTATCGTACAGGCAAAAAACTTGTGTGGGACGGGAAAAAATTCGACGATAAGGAAGCCAATAAATATCTGGTGAAAGAATATCGCGCTCCCTGGGAATTACCTAAGATTTAAGCAATAACTGTTTGGAAATGAGACAAAAAAATATAGTTGTCCTCACGGGCGCCGGAATAAGCGCCGAAAGCGGGATAAAGACGTTCCGCGATTCGGGCGGGTTATGGGAAAACTATGACGTTATGACAGTTGCGAGTATTGATGGCTGGCGTCGGAATCCCGATTTGGTACAGGAATTTTACAACAAACGAAGACAGGAACTCGAAAGCGCCGAACCTAACGACGCTCATAAATTTCTTGCCCGTCTGGAAGAGAAATTCAATGTCGAAATCATCACTCAAAACGTTGATAATCTTCACGAACGTGGCGGAAGTTCGTCGATAATTCATCTGCACGGCGAACTGACCAAAGCGCGAAGTTCCATCAATCCGTCATTGATATACGAAATCGGTTATCGGGCAATCGGTAAAGGCGAAACAGCCGAAGACGGCAGCGCGTTACGACCTCATATTGTGTGGTTTGGCGAAGCGGTACCGATGATGGAACAGGCGGTCGAAAAAGTGGCGAAGGCTGATATTCTGATAATAATCGGCACGTCGATGAACGTGTATCCGGCAGCGGGACTTATCGACTATTCCCATACGGATATACCTGTATATCTGATTGATCCCAATGACGTAAATTACTACGGCGGCAGGAAAATCACGTTTATCAAAGAAAAAGCCTCGACGGGAATGAAACATTTATACGAGATTCTGACTGCCGGATGAAAAAGGCTATATTGCTGATATACACCGGCAGTCCGGACAGTTATCGCATCCGGGACGTGATGAAATATCTGTACCGTTTTTTAAATGACAGAAGGATAATATCATTGCCGCGTTTTTTTCGGTTTTTGATAGTGTGCAGATGCGTTTTTTCGCTGTGTTCTTATGTGTCGTCGAAACGTTATCGGTTGCTTGCCGGTGTGTATCAGGGTGTTTTCCCGCTTCCGTTCTATTGCGATTTTCTTAAAGAACAGCTCAAAAAGGAATTGGACGTCGAAGTTTTTATCGGGATGTGTTTTGGCAAACCTTTGATAGAAGACTGTCTGCAAACGATTGTAAACAAAGATATTTCGAAATTGATGATAATGCCGATGTATCCGCATTATTCGTCGTCGGCAAGCGGCGTGCCTCTCGAAAGAGCGTTGAAAGGTCTTAGCAAATTCCGTGTGATTCCCGAAATCGTGAGTGTTAACTCGTTTTTCAGGGAAAAAGGTTTCATCGACGCCTTTGTCGAAAGGATAAAAGAATATGATTATCACAGTTTTGACGGGATTGTGTTTTCGTATCACAGTTTGCCATTGTCACATGTCGCAAAATGGGACGGCAAATATCCCGGCGAATGTGTCGAAACAACACGACTGATATGCAACGAGTTGGGAATCGAACAGGCAATAACCTGTTTTCAATCGCAAATGAGTAAACGGTGGCTGGGACCCACAGCAAAGTCCGTTCTTCTCGAAATGATAAAAAACGGGAAGACACGGGCGCTTGTGGTTGCACCCTCGTTTGTCGCCGACTGTCTCGAAACAGAGGTCGAAATAAATATTGAGCTGAAAAAATTCTTTATCGACAACGGAGGCAAAGAATTACAATTAGTCAAAAGCCTCAACGACAACCCAACATGGATAAATTTTATCGTGCAAAAATATAACGAGTTGTTCCAAGCGGAAATGGTTCGCTAATGATAGTGGAGTTATGAATGATCGGAAAATTTTTTACCACAATAAATTAAATGATTAGATGAGTTCAACCATGCCCGGTTCGTGTTTTTAAATGATTAGAAATGTTCAACCGCGTCCGGTTCATGTTTTTAAATGATTAGAAATGTTCAGCAGCGTCCGGTTCGTGTTTTTAAATGGTTAGAAATGTCCAACCGCGTCCGGTTCGTGTTTTTAAATGGTTAGAAATGTTCAACCGCGCCCGGTTCATGTTTTTAAATGATTAGAAATGTTCAACAGGAGTCAATTTATGCTTTTTAATGATTAGAAAAGTTGAAAATTGTTGATTTTTTTTGATTTAATTTGTTTTTTGCTTAAAATCAGCAGTTTTATTCCGGTTTTAATCGTTTTATGATAATAAAATCAAGGTATTTTTATGCCGTATAACATCGTTTGAATACGTCTATTTTTTTTGATTTGCGCAGTAATTAAAAATTTATTTACTTTGCACCCGAATTAATAAATTTGAATTTGAATGTTGATATGAATACAAAAATTGACGGATACAAATCCTTGCTCGCACTAATCACTGTTGCACAAAATGTACAGTTTCACCGCGATGCTACAGGACAGATTGAATCGCTTGTAACGCAGACGAGTGGAATTTTCCCCGCTTTCGAAGCGTACAGGTCGGACTCTGTCACGTTAGACGCCGAATTTGACAGAAAAAGAAGGTCTGCCGAAACGGACGAACTGGCGTTCAAAGACGATATACGCGACGCTATCACTGTACAGCTAATCAGCCGTATTGATTTTCATGCCCGGCTGCCTCAAAACAACGTGGAAAAGGACGCCGCCCGTGTATTGCAATTTATCGCAGACGGTTACAGGGACGCGCCACATAAAAGCTATCAAGCCGAAACAAGCTATATCCGTAACATGGTCGCAGAACTGCGCAAGAATGGAGCTGCCCTGAACCTGTTCGGACTGACGCCGTTGATAGACAGACTCGACCGTGAAAATACGGAGTTCGAGACGCTCTACAACATTCGTACAAACGCCCGTGAAGCTAAACGCGAACGTGGTACGCTGACTCAACTCGTCAAAAAAACAAATGAATCGTTCAACGTGCTGTGTCAAATAATTAACGGACTGTCGCTAATGCCGCTCGAAAATGTGACAAAATCGGAGCTGGAACAAATCGCATCTTCACTGAATGCACAGATTCACCAATACGAGGTGAATTATAGAAGACACGCAGGAAGCGGGAAAAAGAAAGAGGAAGAAAAGGAAGGAGAATAGATGTTTTAGAAAACAGGATGCTTGAGTTGAGAAACATACATAAATCGTTCGGCGACGTCCGGGTTCTGAATGGGGTGAATCTCCGTTTGGAAAAAGGTTTTGTATATGCGCTCAAAGGAGGCAACGGGTCGGGAAAAACGACTTTACTTAATGTTATTTCCGGTTTTCTTATGCC
>JAISXV010000235.1 GCA_031270335.1 Prevotellaceae bacterium
GCAATTCCCGCGTCAATCAGTCCCATCGTGAACCACGAGCGTGCGTAGGCTCCTTCTTCGCCGCCTTCAAGCATTTTGCGTTCGGGAAAACCGTAGGAATAGCCGCTCGGTTCGACGCAACCGTCAATCTCATCAAGCAACTCGTTCACCCAACGACGCAATTCCTCGCTTTCGCGCCAGCGAAGCTGATTTCCTGCGCCCATCAGGAAACGACCTGCGTTCGAACCGCCCAGCACTTTCAGCCAGGGCGAATCGTAGTCCGGACGATAATCACGTTTGGCAGGTACGGGTTTTCCGGCACGCTCGCGGAAATCGCGCGCAAGGTCGCTTACCGTAAAACCGTTTAAAAGATAATGTTCGTTGCGTTTAAGCAGAGTTTCGAAAAAACCGCCGACCCTCACTCCCGTGCGCGGCGTTTGCAGAGAAGGATTAAGATGTTTCCAACTGTCTGCCGGCGTAACGTTTTCGGGATGGTCGTGATGCGCAAACTCGCCGTCTATACGACGGGGACGCAAGAAGTTATGTTTGCCAAGTTCTCCCTTGAACGAATCGGAAAGATTGCAAGCTTCCGCAATGTCTTTTCCGCCGGAAATCACTTCAAACCTCCACAGCTGGAAACTCCAAGCCTTGTTGACTTCCGGCTTTTTCACGACGGTCAGCCGCACGTAACGTGCGACGGGCGCGTCGCCGGCAGGTTTGAACGATTCGACTTGACTGGCATATTTTCCGTCGTAATCCGTTGCGGTATGCTCGAAAAACAGTTGCGGCGATTGAAATGCGGCGTCGTTTTCACGGGCGGTTTCGATTTTGAACCGTTGCGGAAACCTGCTGCGCGAATAAGGTTTACCGTACCATCCTCCATTACCGACACAGGGAAACAGTTTGATTTCATCAACAGGGAAACTGCCCTCGAGATCAATCTGAATCCACGCCGAAGTCTCGCCGGCTTCGATTTCGGGAGACTGATAAATATTGCTGCGATCGGATTGCGCGGCAACCCGCTCAATACCCAGAGGTCCGCCAATAAGGTCGGGAACTTGAGCGTGAATGACCGGCGAGAAAAGTAATGCAATGACGAACGCTGCATTTGCCGGAAATGTCCTTAATAATGTGTTTCGTTTCATATTTCATCTGTTTATTTGTTCATCTTGAAGTAATTCGGCTGCCTGAAAAAATGACTGATCACATGCGCAACGACGTTTTTGTAATCGTCCCAATCGACTGTACCATTCCAGATCAGCGTATCCGAAGGATATTTGCAGATGTTCAGCAAAGACCCCGTAATGTGATGATTCGCCCACATGAGGTAAAAATTCATTTTCCCGCTGTTCGGCGCATGGACAAAGGCATTGACATTTCCCCGTTCATCGTCATGACACGAGGTCCAGACCCATGCAGCAACAATATAATCGTCCTTTGGCTGCCGTTGTTGATCCGTGCAGCCGGACGTCCATAAACAGACCGTAAAGCCTGCAATACTTATACATACCGTTAAACGTTTGAATAATCTTGTTGTCATTGCTATACTGTTTTGTCAATAAAAATATCCGCAAAAATAGTAAAAAATTTAGAATTGCGCTGAATAAATATCACTCGAATGCCGTAAAGTTCCAAGATTATCTCCGATATCGCTACGGCTCAAAATTTGTCCTTCGCAATAATTGCCGATAACAATAAAGACTATTATGATGAACAAAAAAGAGCGGCGCTTTCGCGCATAGCTACTAACGCCACTTTTTTCCTGACTTCGACACTTTTCCGACGCTTATTTTATAACAATCTGCAAAAACAACATATTATAAATTTTGCGTCACCGATTTGGGTGACGCATTGTCGAAATCAGGAAAGAACGCCGAATATAGGCGTTCAAGTTGAATAAACTCGAACAAGCGTAGCGCAGTTCGGGGTAACGCAACAACGAACATCAACTCCGAAGGAGTTTTGTGCTGCGAACACGTATGTAGTTGCTGGCATTATGTAGAACTGTAAATTACATGGTAGTATGTCCTACCGTAACCGGACAATGCAACAATTTTAACAAGCGCGACAATTTGAAATGCACTCGTAGCGTTTAGATATTTGTGAATCCGGAAAATTTCATTTAAGTTTGCACTGTTAATAATTAGTATAACTATTATTTTAATGATTGAAACAGATGAAGATAGCGTTAATAGGATATGGGAAAATGGGCAAAACAATAGAGAGTTTTGCTCTTCAGAGAGGTCATTCGGTTACGGTAAGAATCGATAAAGACAACACAAACGACATTTATTCCGACGAATTTCGAACGTCGGACATAGCAATTGAATTTAGCGTACCCGAAACAGCTTTCGGCAACGTTACAACTGCTTTGAATCTGGGAGTTCCGGTGGTTTGCGGTACGACAGGATGGTTCGATAAACTTGACGAGGTCAAGAAATTATGCGAAAAACAAAAACTCGCGTTTATATATTCGTCAAATTACAGTCTTGGCGTAAACATCTTTTTTTACATCAACCGGAAACTTGCGGAAGTGATGAAAAACTATCCCGAATATGGCGTTTCTATCGAGGAGATACATCACATCCACAAAAAAGACGCGCCGAGTGGAACAGCGGTAACATTAGCCGAAGATATTCTCAATCAAGTCAATCTCGAAAAATGGTCGTTAGAGAGAGAAGAAAACAGTCTGCACATCTCTGCGGTCAGAGAAGGCGAAGTTCCCGGCACGCATACCGTTGCGTATGAGAGCAGTATCGATTCGATAACCATACGTCATGAAGCGAAAAGCCGCGACGGATTTGCTTTGGGAGCAGTTGTTGCCGCCGAATTTGCGCTTGGAAAACAGGGATTTTATACGATGAAAGAAGTTTTAGGATTATAAAACAAGGTGTAATAAAATGAAAATACGTCTGTTAAATGTTTTTTTGCTTATCGTGTCCGTTTCGTCGGTTTTGAAGGCGCAAACGGGTAATGTTACGGGTATTACGATAGATCTGGAAGGGACATTGATGTACTATACCGCAGAAAAGTCGGGAGAACATGCTCTGTATAAGGCTGTAAAGAATGCATCGGGAACATGGGACGCAGGAGTAAGCGAAGATTCGTTCAACGAATATGTAAAAGGACATGTCATTAAGACGCCTTTTCTGACTTACGACGGTAGAACACTGTATTTTAGCGCCGATCTGCCCGGTTCGAGAGGATTTGACATTTTCTATTCAAAAAAAGACGGCGATTCATGGACAAGTCCTGTCGCTCTCTCTCCGGTGATAAATACTGAAAAAGATGAAATATCACCCTCATTATCAGCCGACAATCTCACAATTTACTTTACCAGAAACGGGCTTGAAAACGACTGTTACAATATCTACACATCCGAAGTCGATATTTCCGGCTGGTCGGTTCCTCAGATGTTACCGTTGCCGATAAGCACGGGATGCGAAAAATATGCGTATATATCTCCGGCAGGAGAAACATTATTGTTTTCAACCGACAGGTTATCAGAGAAAAAGAAGAAGAAATACAATGTTTTTTATTCTACGTTAATCAGTAAAAATATATGGACGCCGCCTTCTCCGATCGACAACACAGCAAAAGATTATAACGAATTTACTCCCGCCATTGATTATAAAAACAACAAAATTTTCGTTACAAAAGGCGGAACAGACAGTGCGATACACCATATACATTCCTACGATGCTCCTGTTTACAAGCCATATACGATAGTCAAAGGAATTGTGAAAGACGAAAACGGACAGCCTGTCAATGCCGGAATAACAGTCAGAAATGCTTATACTTATGCGCTTTACGGCAAATCGGAAAGCAATCCTGCTACCGGAGAATACGCTATTGTGCTTCCTAACAACGGTTTATATCATATCGCTTATACGGTGCAAAACGGTTCGCAACAGTTCGAAAACATTAATACTGCGAATAATACGCAAGCTCAAACGATTGTAAAAGACGTCGTTCTGTTTGACAAAATTATTGTGAATGTAACCGTACAGGACGCTTTTTCGGACAAACTCATTGACGCTGAGATACAGGCTTATGAGAAAACCAAAACAGCAAAAGTAACGCAAGTCGGCGAAGGAAAATACCGTATCGTTACGCCGGTATTCGAAAATGTTGATATCGAACTGTATAAAGAAAATTATATAAAAGAAAACATATTCATCAAATTCGGTGATTATGTGAAGTTTCCGGATATGCACTATTCCGTTAAACTCAAGCCTGATATGCGTTCCGGAGTAATCAATGTTAAAGATATTTCGTCGAATCAGGGGATTAACGCAAATGTTGAGGTTAAAAATCTTAATGTCAAAGACGATAAGATTGGTATATCTGTCGTAGATACAGGGAAATATGAGTTTAACATAAGGAAAGACTGTAAATATTCTATAAGTGTAACGTTGAAAGATTATTTTTATTATTACACTGTGTGGAAGGCAGATGCAAGCAGAATCGGTCAAACTTTAGACATCCGTCTGGTGCCGCTGAACGAAATCAATAAAATCCCCATGCCGAACATGTTATTTCCGGATGAAGAATCGACACTTTCGCCCGAGGCTTCGGGAGAACTTGCCTGCGTTGCTAAAGTCCTGAAAAACAATCCGGAATATACGGCGGTAATCTCGTTGTATCATCTGAATAACGAAAAGGAACTCACTGTTGCACAACAGCGTGCAAGGTCTGTTATCACTTTCATGGAATCAAGCAGGATACATAGAGCCGGATACAGAATAGAAATCTCACCTGTCGATATAGCCAAAATCCCTGATATCAGTTTTGTTACAAACACTCCAACCGGGAAAAAATGAAAGCAAAATATTTGAATAAAATTCCGGATAAAAATTCATTTTATAGATTATTCGAAACAACCGGATGGAATCAGGAAGAGAAAAAAAGCAAGGACGAGCTTTATTCTGCTATTCAAAAAAGTTGGTTTAATATCTCTGTTTACGATGAAGATAATTTAATTGGTTTTGGAAGAATTATCTCTGATGGATTTCTACATGCTTTTATTGTTGATCTTATTGTAGAGCCTGATTATCAGAGATGCGGTATAGGAACTAAATTGTTGAATTGTTTGGTGGATAGATTAAAACAGAACGGAATAAATGATATTCAACTTTTCTGCGCAAAAGGGAAGAAGCAATTCTACTTGAAAAACAATTTTGTGGATCGTCCAAACGATGCTCCGGGAATGGAATACAATAATAAACGCGTTTAAAAAATGAAAGCAAATCATATCGCATTTTCGGGACCGTTCTATTTGGAAACGGGTGATATTTTGGAAGATATCGAAATAACATATCATACTTTGGGCACATTGACAGCCGACAGCAAAGTCGTTTGGATATGTCACGCATTGACAGCCAATTCGGACGCAAAAGACTGGTGGCCCGGAATGGTCGGCGATGACAAATTCTTTAACGGACAGGATTATTTCGTTGTGTGTGCGAATGTTACAGGTTCATGTTACGGCAGTACGGGTCCTCTTTCCGTCAATCCGAAAACAGGAACTCCGTATTTCGGGAATTTCCCTTATGTGACTGTTAGAGATATGGTTGCAGCTCACAATAAACTTAGGGAATATCTTGGCATCAACAAAATATATGCTGTGATAGGAAGTTCAATCGGTGGTTTTCAGGCGATTGAATATGCCATGTCGATTCCGGATAAGATAGAGCATCTTGTCCTGATAGCAACAAATTGTCGTGTTACACCCTGGAGTACAGCGTTTAACGAAGCGCAACGCATGGCGATTTTTGCAGATAAAACTTATTTCGACAACATCCCGGAAGGCGGATTAGAAGGAATGAAAGCTGCACGGGCTACCGCGCTGTTGAGTTATCGCAGTTACAACGGATACAACAGAACTCAATACGAAGAAAACGACGATGTTATCTTCGCCGACAGAGCCGCGTCATACGAACGGTATCAGGGGAAAAAACTCGCCGGCAGGTTTAACGCTTACTCGTATGTGATATTGTCGAAAGCGTTTGACAGTCACAATGTTGGACGTGCGAGAGGAGGCGTCGAAGAAGCCCTTGCATCGTTGAATGTGAAAACTCTGTTAATCGGAATCGACAGCGATATTCTGTTTCCGATTTCCGAATTGAAATTTATGCTCAACAATATCCCAAACTCGCAATACGCCGAACTTTCATCCATCTTCGGACACGACGGCTTCCTGCTGGAATCGGAACA
>JAISXV010000024.1 GCA_031270335.1 Prevotellaceae bacterium
CTTTCGTCTCCTAACGACAAGATAGCCTTGTTGAAACAGGCAATAAATATGGCAGATGCACATAACGACGTCGAATGGGGATTCGACCTGCGTCTGGATTTGATAAGAGACGAAAAAGATACTTCGCGATGCGACGAAAGTTTGCCCGCATTCACGTGGATACTTGAAGCTTACGACAAAAATCCCGAACTGTTCAACGAGGAAAATTTTCTCTGGGAATACAAATGGATGCTTGGGTCGGTGAGGCGCAACAGTTCAATATCGCTCGAACAGATTGAATCGATTGCCGAAGATTACAAAACTCGCTTATTACGAAACGGTTACAGTCTGCGTCCATATTATACGACAAAGGCGCATCTGGCTTTATTTCTTGATAATCTGGACGATGCTAAAAAGTATATCGAGCTCAGGAATAAGGAAGTCCGTGATTCGATGGCTAACTGTCGCGCCTGCGAACTCGACGATGACGTTGAATTGGAATTACGTCTTGGAAATTTCGAAAAGGCTCTGACTGTGGGAAGTAGCATGCTTACGAAAAAAGTAAGCTGTACTCACATGCCTTTTTCGTGCTACTGCGGTTGCGTGAAATATTTCCAGCAAGCCGGCGACATGGAAAAAGCATACGAATATTTTGTGAAAGCGGAAGCCGATTTGGCGGAGCTGTCCGATACTTCGCAAATAGCGGAAATAGGAATAATGACAAGATTTTTAACAGATTATGACAAAGAAAGAGCATGGAGGTTTTTTGAGCAACATGCACACTGGAACGTTGACAGCGAGGATTATCTGGATTTTATTTTTTCGACAAGCGTATTGCCGCTGTTCGGAAGCGAAGGATGTAAAGTGTTGAACGTAAACCCGTCGCTCGAATGGTACAGGGAAGATAATACTTACAGTTTAAAAGATATTTACAATTTTTATTATAACAAAGCAAAGGATTTGGCAGAGAGGTTCGACCGGCGTAACGGAAACAGTTATTTCAGCGAGCAGTTTGCCGAAGTCTTACAAAAACAGGAGGTTAAAGAATGAAAAAAACAGTGTTAATGATTGGATTATGTTGTTTGGTTTTTTCGTCGAGGGCGCAATTCGACAATAAACTGTCGGATTTGGGTCTCAAAGGAAAGGTGAGTTCACTCGTCGAAAGAGAGTACCAGCTTGCAAATTACGATTATAACAGCAAAACAGAAGAACGTAAAGCAACGTTTACTTTTAATCAGAACGGTTACAAAACCGCAGAAAAATATACCAATCCTTTGGGTGAAGTATTGTATCATGGCGTATTCAAATATTCTCCGTCCGACGAACTCGTTGAGGAAAAGGTGAATAACTTCGAATACAAGAAAAATTTCGTTAAAAGATATATCATTTCTTCAAAAGAGATACTTGTCAATATCGAAGTTGAATCCGAAACTCCGCAGTTGCACGAAAAGTATGTTTTGGATTCCAAAAAGAATGTAACGCAGAAAGTTGAATACGACCGTGGCGAAACGGTCAGAACATTCAAGTATTCTTATACTTCCGCAGGAAAGTTACAGTCGGAAACTCAGCAAATGCCGGACGCAAGCATCAATTTCAGATATACCTATAATAATAAGGGTCAGCTGGAAAAGAAAACGGAAGTCAATGCAACAGGCAAAGTTCTTCATACGCAGTCTTATACGTATGACAAAAACGGAAATGTCGATACTGAAATAACTTCATATTCCGACGACCCGCAAAAATTGACGCTGAAGTATAAATATACAATCGATTCGTCCGGTAACTGGATTGAAAAACAGGAGTTTATGGACGGACATCTATTTTCGGTCATAACAAGAGAAATTTCATATTATTAAAAAAATCAAAAGAATAATTTACATAAATGGCAACTACAGCAGATTTTAAAAACGGATTATGTTTCAATTTTAATGGAAAACCTTGCTCGATAGTATGGTTTCAACATGTCAAACCGGGCAAGGGCGGCGCTTTTGTGAAAGTCAAAATGCGCAATCTTGAAAACGGCAGGATACTCGAAAATACTTTTACAGCAGGCGAAAAAATCGATTTGGTCAGTATCGAACGCCGTCCCTATCAGTATCTGTATAAGGACGATTCGGGCTATAACTTTATGCACACCGAAACTTACGAACAGATTTCGCTGCCACCCGAAATGGTCGATAACGCTGATTTGATGAAGGAAGGACAGTGTGTCGAAATGATGTTTCACGCCGACGAAGACCGCGTGCTGACATGCGAACTGCCGCCTTTCGTCGAACTCGAAGTAACATACGTCGAACCGGGCGTGAAAGGCGATACAGCATCGTCGTCGGCATTGAAACCGGCAACGCTCGAAACAGGCGCAGAAATAAAAGTCCCTCTGTTTATCAATCAAAATGAAAAAATTAAGGTCGATACGCGTGACAGAGTATATTACGAAAGAGTGAAGTAACTAATACATTCGTGCAAATTTTGCACGTTGATTAAGTAGTCAAAGATTTGGTAAACAGGCATGACGCATCGTTTATTATGCCGAAATACATGTAGTATTTTCGACGGCGAAAGGTTACATGTCGGTCGAAGTTGCGTTTTCAAGGTGGTTGTTGATTAAAATTGTTGTGGATAAAAAGTTTCGAAAAAAAGAACGTTTATGTTCCCAAAAAACAATCGGTGAACTGTTTAAATCGGGAAAAGTGTTGAAACAGTTTCCATTTAAGATAGTGTATTCGTGTGTGTCTTACAATCTGTCGCCCGTAAAGATAGTTGTCAGCGTTCCGAAAAAAATCTATAAACGGGCAGTAAAACGAAACTTCATCCGGCGACGGATAAAAGAAGCATATCGGCTCAATAAACACATCATCCACGAGGTCTCCGGACAGAAATTTACTTTAAACATAATGGTTATTTACATTTCACCGAAAATTGCAAGTTATGCCGAAATCGAAAAAAAATTTAGCGGAACCTTGTCCACGTTGGCGGAGCGTATTGCGAAAGATAATGATATTCATTCCGGTAGTGTTGATTAGAGCATATCAACTTTTGATATCTCCATATTTTCCGTCGAGTTGCCGCTACACGCCCACCTGTTCGGCTTATGCCCTCGAAGCGCTCAAAAAATACGGCTTATTTAAAGGCGCTTATCGTGCAACAAAGCGAATCCTGTCGTGTCACCCGTGGGGCGGTAGCGGATATGACCCGGTTTGAGCTAAAAGTTATAAACTAAGAACTAATAGTTTTTTACAGTGTCAATCATAGCGAGAATATTTTCGACGGGCGTACCGGCTTGAATGTTGTGACACGAGCAGCAGATATATCCTCCGCCGTCGCCGCCAAGCGATTCCAGACAGTTTCGGGTTTCGTTGATTACATCCTGCACTGTGCCGCGAGGTAATACCTGCTGATTCTCCACGCCGCCGTGGAAGATCAGGTTTTTGCCAAAAAGTTGTTTCAGCCGCGACATGTCCATACCTTGACATACATGTTGAATCGGATTCAGAATGTCCACTCCGCAATCGACTAATCCGGGTATAATCGGAAATGATGCGCCATCGGTATGATACAGCACTTTTTTGCCGTATCGGTGAATCAGATCGCACCATTTTTTCAGTCTCGGTTTGAAATGCGTCTCCCACGATTCAAGCGAAATCAGCAGATTTTCCTGCATCCCCATGTCGTCGCTTATGAAAACTATATCCAGCTTGTCGCCGAGTTCCGACATTATCCGCTCAAGCATCTGCGTTTGAATGGCGTCGATCCGGTCGAGCGTAGCGTCCAGAAATTCGGGATTGGCAATTGTATCAATCATAGCGTTTTCGAGTCCCCGCATCTGACAGTATATCTCGAAATGCGAAATCCATGGACCGATAGTAGCAAAGTTCCACGACCGCGCTTCGTCAGCCAACGCCTTTGCTCCGGCATAATCGAACAAATCCGGATTGGGCCACGACGGATATGCGTCCAACTGCGCCGGCGTTTCGTAACCGGCGAGCGGCGGGTCGATATATTCCTGATAAGTAGCCAATCCGGCTTTTACCATTCGAGTAGGGACGCCCCACATAGTGATTTCACCGCTGTCGTTCGGGTCGAAATATCGACCGCCGTATCCGGGAAATATCCACACGATTTTGTCGATTCCCAGTGCGTTGTACACTGACAATTCGTCCTGTTTACCGGTGTGAGCACGCAACAAATCAAGCGTTTCCGGCGTACACCATAAATCTACCGGTAACCGATCTGCCGGCTCACGGTTTAAGATTGCATTAATACGTTCTTTTGGAGTCATATAAATCATTATTTTTAATTATCTAAAGTTTCTATTCTACAACCGGGTTCCCGTCCCGAAAATGCTATCGAAACAAGAACAATTTTAGCGGGTTCATCAAAGAATGCTTCGTAATATTTCCGGTCGTGAGTTTGTTTTGACGCTTTGTCGAGCAGTTTGTCGAGCGGCTGGTCAAGGCTGTATTTGATTTCGGTGACAATATTCATGCCCGGCACTTTCCATACGGCGTCAATCCGTCCGATATTTGTTGACAGTTCTCCCAGAGGCTTGAATCCTAAGAAATAAAACCAAGCGAGCAAAAGTGAATGATAATACTTTTCCGATTCGATATGCAACTGATAAGGCACATGTGCGATCATAGCCCGCAAACTCTTTTCGAGACCTTCGGAATCGCCGGCTTTTAACTGCTGGTGCATATTTTTCCGCAACTCAGTCATTTCATCCGGCTCCAATTCGCTGTATGCCTGCGCCAGATGTTCGATAAAGGCTTCACGAACTTCGTAGTTTGGCGGTTCGAATGTGTAAGTCAAACTATGGTCATCATCTCTTGTGATTTTCGTTATTGTCAGATATCCGGTTTGAAACAGCAACGGCAGAGTTGCGAGCCGTGCAGGGTCGTAACTGCTGAACACGGCTTCACGCGCCTGAACCGGCTGCAAAAACGTTTCGATATTATTGCGTTTCTTGAGTAATGTTATCAGAAAAGTGGGCGTACCGGTTGCAAACCAATAGCACCTGAAATCTATCTTGTCAAAAAACTGCATAATGCTTACCGGATTGTAAACGGAAGTTTTACCATCCCATGAATAACCATTATACCATTTACGAATATCTGACAATAATTCTTCACGAGTTTCTGACAATTCTTCAGCCGCAACATCTAAATATTCTGAAAAATTGTTTTCCATTTCTTCCTGCGTTATGCCGCAAATAGTAGCATATTTTTTCGACAGAGTGATATCATTCGGATTGTTCAACGCCGAAAAAATCGATAAGCCTGCAAATTTCGAAACGCCGGTCAGGAAGATGAATTTGACATGTTCATCGGCGCCTTTCAGAACTTTATAGATATTATGAAGTTCTTTTTGTATGGCTTTTAATTCTTCGTTCGACTTGTCCATAGCGTCAAGTATCGGCACATCGTATTCGTCTATCAGTATTACAACCTTTTTGCCGGTTTTATTGTACAATTCATCGATTAATTCGTCCAAACAACCGGACGCTTTTTTACGGAAAAGAGTAATGCCAAAACTTTTGGCTTTTAATTTCAAAACATCAGTCAAATCCTCATCAATTTCTTCTATTGTTTCATGATTTATTCGCGACCAGTCTAACCTGATAACGGGATATTTCTGATTCCAGTCCCATTTATCGTGGATATAAAGTCCTTTAAACAG
>JAISXV010000026.1 GCA_031270335.1 Prevotellaceae bacterium
GCTTATTTAAACTTAAAACCCATTAAGGAACTCACGGTAACCTCGCGCTTTGCCTACCGCCTGACAGGTATGAGTATTTATGGCTACAACCAGCCTTACTTTGTCAATTCTACTGTAGCGCAAAACTACATGTCGGTGAACGCCACAGCCAGCGTCCCCGTGTCGTACCAGTGGGAAAACTTCGCCAACTTTACCAAAAATTTCGGTAAGCACAATGTAAACGCCATGATTGGTACTTCGGTACGCCAGAATGTGAATTTCAGCGTGAGCGGTAGCGTATATGGCAGTGATACGGATTTGGGCTTTCTAAAGTTAGACCCGCGTTATGCCTATTTTGCATACGATACTCCGACTGCTACGCGCACGATAAGCGGAGGCGAAGAAACTGTTGGCGCAATGTATTCGCTCTTTGGGCGAGTGTCTTATGATTATGCAAACAAATATTTCTTCCAGGCGTCCTTGCGTAACGATGCCGCCGACCTGTCGCAGTTGCCGCCTGAAAACCGGCATGGCTACTTCCCCGCTGTGTCGGCAGGATGGACAATAAGCAACGAAGAATTTATGAAATCGCTGCGCGACAAAATATCTTTATCCTTCCTTAAAATTCGTGCAAGCTGGGGGCAAAACGGCTCGCTGGGCAGCGCATACGGCTACCTCTGGCGTGCAAGCATAGGCTCTACGGGGTACTATTCCTTCTATAACGCCGACCCCGCTACCGGCGCTTTCAACTACAATGCCGGTTCTGCGCCTACCACGCTCGGCAATACAGAACTGGGATGGGAAAAGTCGGAACAGCTGGACTTCGGCTTCGACGCCCGCTTCCTGAGAGATCGGCTGACATTGACATTCGACTATTTCGATAAAACTACCAAAGACCTTATCATAAGCGGCGTTACGGTTTCGACCATTGTGGGCAACACGGCTTCGCCGCTCAATGCAGGCTCTATATCAAACAAGGGAATTGAAATTGAACTCGGCTGGCGCGACAAAACAGGCGACTTGACTTATCAGGTTCGCGCAAATTTTGCTTCGCTGAAAAACAAGGTAACCTATATTCACGAATCCGTAGACCGAATTAACGGAGTAAATTTTCATACCATCAACGGCATTACGGTATTTGAAAAAGGCTATCCCGCATGGTATTTCAGGGGCTATAAAATAAAAGGTATTGACGCCGCCACCGGCGATCCTGTGTTTGAAGATGTAGTGCCTGACGGTGTAATTAACGACAGCGATAAGACGATGCTCGGCAGCCCCATTCCCGATTTTACTTATGGAATTACTTTAAGCGCACAGTACAAAGGTTTTGACCTAACCCTGTTCGGAACAGGCTCGCAGGGCAACGATATTTTCATGTGCCTCGTACGCGGCGACCGCTCACAAACCAATATTATGCGCGAATTTTACGACGACCGCTGGACGCCAACCAATACCAACGCTTTGCGTCCGCGTTCAGGCGCAGCAAATATCGACAAATACTGGGCGAGCAGCGGCGTGGTGTACGACGGCTCGTACTTCAAAATAAAACAGATACAGTTGGGATATACTCTTCCCAAGTCCTTGCTCGGTAAAATAGCAATAAGCAATGCACGGGTATATTGTTCGCTCGACGACTTCTTCACCTTTACCTCCTATCCCGGCTTCGACCCCGAAACGGTAGGCACCGGCGCCGGTATGGGAGTTGACAAGGGTTCTTACCCCACGTCGAAGAAAGTAGTATTTGGGGTAAATGTAACTTTCTAAAATATTTAATATGTATAATCTGATAAAAGATATAAAAGAGATGAAAACAATAAGAAAAAATATAATAACAAGTCTGTTTGCAATAGCAGCGTTTTCGCTTGTTTCATGCGAAAAAATGCTCGACACCGAACAGCACGGCGTGGAAACGCTGGAAACCTTTTACCGCACTGACTCCGATGCCGAGTCAGCTGTTACTACGCTTTACCTCTATTATTCCAATTCGGGAGCGTATTATAATATTTACTTCCTGAAAAACCTGCTTGCCGATGACTACTGGTGCGGCGGCGGCGGACGCGGCGATAATGCCGAAAACGAAAAACTGAACGAATTTACCTTCGACGCCGAACATGCGTATATCAACGCGGCGTTCCAGACTTTCTACAGCGTCGTTTACCGCGCCAACCTGATTATCGCCAATGTGCCGGGTGAAACGCCGGTACAGCAGCGTGCCATTGCCGAAGCCAAAGTGTTCCGCGCACTGGCTTACATCGATCTGATTTCGATGTGGGGCACGCCGCCCTTAGTGGATCATCCTTTAACGCCGTCTGAATACAAAAAACCCAACGGCGACCCTGCCGCCCTCTGGGCGCTGGTCGAAAGCGACCTTACGGAAGCCATAGCATCGGGTGCATTGAGCGAAAAGGCTAACGCCACCGACAACTCGTCGTACCGCGTTACCAAACAGTTTGCTCAGGCATTGCTCGGTAAGGCTCTTGTATTTCAGGGGAAATTTGCGGAAGCCATTGCATCTCTCGATGCGGTTATCAGTTCCCAAAAATATGAACTGCTGCCCGGCAACCAGTACGAAAATATCCTGCAATATACCCACGAGAACAACAGCGAATCGGTGTTTGAACTCAATTACCTGAACGACCCCCAAAACACAGCATTCCTCAACCTGCTCTTCGCTATGACCGGCTGGCGTACCGACCACATGAGCCTTGCAGTTGGCACTGATATTTACAGTGGCACATGGGGTTACTGCAATCCGCAGAAGGAGTTGTACGATGCCTTTGTAGCCGAAGAAGGTGAAAATGGCTTGCGGCTGAACCACACCATGAAAACCTACGCCCAAATACAGGCGCTTGGTCACAGTGTGACACAGGAAATGATTGGGCACGAAGGTTATTTTAAGTGGAAAGACCGCAAAGTAAGTGGAGAAATAAATTCGGGCGGTTGGATGGACAGCCATAATAATATCCGCATCATGCGCTATTCCGAAGTCTTATTGCTGGCAGCCGAAGCCCACCTCAAAGGCGGCGGCTCGCAGGCGGCAAACTACGTAAATCAGGTACGCACCCGCGCAGGTTTGAACACCAAAGGCACGGTAACCGAAGAAGACATCAGGCTCGAAAAGCGGCTTGAACTCTGTGGCGAAGGTGTACGCTTCCAGGATATGCTTCGCTGGCGCATTGCCGATAAATTGTCGGCACAGGGAACGAATACACCATGGTTTGGCGCTAACGGCACTGTAAGGTGGCAATCCTATAATAACAATACTACGGCAGGCTTTAAAGAGCGGCACTGGCTGTTGCCTTTCCCGCAAGCAGAATTAACGAATAATAAGGAGATCGACCAAAACAAAGATTGGTAGAAAGTTGTTCCTACCGAAGCGCAGCGAAGTGGAGGAAACTGCCAAATTAAGCAGATTCCTCACCCTGCGGGTTCGGAATGACGGCTTTATTCCGACAGTAGCGGAGGAAATCTGTAACAAATTAAAATAAAAAAGATTATGGCAAATAATGAAAAAACAAGCGTAATAGTCGAACTCTACGACCTGACTATTACCGAACGCAAAGACGACCGTTTCGGTCGCGTGGTAACCAGCAAGTCGCTCAAAGAAGACGATTTGATTAAAATTGCAGTATCGCGCCGCACCGATTTGAGTCCAACGACCTTGCGCGCTTCGCTCGACATTCTTAAAGAGATAGCAATCGAGGAAATTGCCAACGGCTCAAGTGTATATTTCGGGCTTGGATATTTCAGTTTGATAGTCAACGGCGTATTCGTTGGCGACCATGCAAAGTGGGATCCTGCCCATCACAGCCTTCACGTTAAGGCTGCGGCATCAGCCGAATTGCGCGAAGCCATAAAGGCTACGCAGGTAAATGTACGCGGGATGTCGCAAAGCGGCATAGTTATCAATAATCTACACGATGTAGCATCGGGCGAAGACAATGCACGGCTCACGCCGGGCGGAGGTGTAAACCTGTCGGGAAGCAAAATCAGGATAGCAGGCGACAGTCCCGACAACGGTATATACCTTACCAATCAAAGTACTCAGGAAGTTCGTGCAATAGCGGCAAACGCCATTCTCGTGAACGACCCGTCGAAGCTAAGTTTCATTGTACCCACCGACCTGCCCGCAGGCGATTACAAGTTGAGCATCACTACGCAATTTTCTACAAATGCAACAAATTTGAAAGAATCGCGAACATATATATACGATTATGTACTTACCGTGTAAACATCAATCGAACAGTTCATCTCGAAGCAATCGAACCGTTAAGTTCGAAACAGTCGAACAATTCGATTCGAGGCAATCGAACAGCACGATTCGAGGCAGTCGAACAGTTCGGTTCGAAGCAGCCCGTCCCGTCAGGGACGAAATGTCGGTAGCATGTTTGGCAAAACAAATGTCCCGTAGGGACAAAATGTTGGTAGAAACGCAACAAAAAAATAAAATAAAGAATTAAATAAAGTAAATTAAAAAAATAAGACAATGAAAAAAATATTCAAACTGTTAACAATGTCAATAGCAGCCGCATTCATGTTTACATCGTGCGCAGAAGATGCTATTGACGACCTTTCGGGTAAATATCCATTGCCCGACGATTATGCACTTAGCAATCTTTTGGCTAAGGATGTACAAAAAAACACAGCTACGCGTACCGTTACCATTGCCATAGGCACAAGCGGGCTTTCGGCAATCGACAATGGTACTGGAAATTATCTCTACCTGAAATTATTAATTAAACGTACCGAATATTTTCTGGGCGGAGGAGCCTATACCGTTGCCTACGATACGGAAGCAAAAGCAGGCAACTATATTCAAGGTAAGGATAATGTCGGCTCGTACTGGGTAGATGTTGCCGGCGGCGCCGAAGTAAAAAGGCTCGGCATATACGAAGGCACGCTCTACGTAACTCAAAACGGCGATAACTACACAATACGCGGCACTGTATTGCTCGAAGACCGCTCGATGGTGTCGATAAATTACACAGGACTAATAGTATTTGAAGCCGACCCGCCGGCGTTTACTTATGCACTGGAAATCGAAACGCCGGCTATGGGCGGCGGTATGACGCCTGCGCCAATTGCCAACTCGCGTATGAACAAAATCACCGTATTTTCGGAAGGATTACAGATGGCTTACTTTGAAGTGGTTACCGCCGACGATGCAACTTCTCTCACTGGCTCTTATGTCGTAACAGACGGACTTAGCGCCACAGGGCAAGCCAACAACGGCTATTATATGGACTTAAGCGGATATGGATTGGGAATAATGAAAGGCGGCTCGTATTATATCGACGGAACGGATGAAATGTTTATCCGCGCTGGCGGCGGCAATATTGATATTACCGACAACAATGGTATGCTTACCTTTACCGGTACTAATTTGCCCATACAGGATATTAGCACGGGCATGGCATTCGGCATCCTGCCGACACCCGGCAGCGTGGACTATCAGGATGCAATGTGCGAATACATTCTCCCAAATCTGCTATCTGCTACAGCAACCGATTTGGCGGCTGTATCGGGCGGCACATTGACAGGCTACACCGTAACGCTGAAACTTGGCGAAACAGGCGTAACAGCCACGCCTAACGCTTTTGGCGGTCTTGATATTACAGGCACAGGTCAATACATTTCTATTGATTTCAGCAGAGATGCTGCCAATTTGCCCGCAGGCACATACAATATTGTTGATAACGCTTCGGCAGCCGTAGGCGATGCCATAGCAGGCTATCTTCTTGATCTCGGATTTTTCCAGATGAATAGCGGTTGTTTATGGGGTTCGATAGAAGCCGACGTTCCCGCTCCCGAAACATTCATCACAGGCGGCACGGTAGTAGTTGCCGAAAGCGGCGGCGTGTACACCATTACGGTGAATGCCACCACCGCAGGCGGCGAGGTTGTAAAGGCTGTATATACAGGAGCAATTACGATATAATAAACAGTCCGACTTATTTGCAGCCCTGACAGGCTTATTCCTGTCGGGGCTTTTTTTAAAATGTTTTGCAAAAAAAGGAAACAGCCTCATTACTACCGAAGCGGAGCAGAGGAAAATTTAACAAACAGCAAAACGCAAAATGGCGGATACATATATATAATGACAAACAAAAATAAAACAACACTGTACATCGGCGTAACAAATGAACTTCAACGCCGCGTATGGTAACACCGCTCACATTATAACCCTTATTCGTTCGCTGCAAAATACAATTTGGAATATTGCATTTACTACGAATATTTTGCAGATATAGAACAGGCTATTAATCGTGAAAAACAATTAAAAAGATGGAACAGTTTAAAAAAAGAAACACTTATAAGAATAAACAATCCTCTATGGGACGACCTGTTGAAGGATATGTAAAGAAAGGAATGACCGACAGTCATTTCGAACGCAGTGAGGAATCTGCCGCCTTTGGGCAGTTTCGATCTTTTGCCTCAATCCTCGCCGGCACATTGCTTATGCTGCTTGGCAATGCACTTGCGGCTCAGGAAGCGTTCAAAAACAGCGAACTCACTGTTACTAAACTCGAAAAGGGCGTTTGGGTAGTGGAAACTGTCGATATGACAACAATGTATATCGTAGAAGGCACAAAACGCTCATTGCTGATTGACACAGGTACAAAATGCGACTCGCTCGACAAAATCGTACGCAGTATAACTTCAAAACCCTTGGATGTGGTTGTTACGCATAATCATATCGACCATGCAGGCAATATACGCTATTTCGATACGGTATATATGCATCCTGCCGATTCGACAGTGCGAATGGGAATAGAATTTCACGGCGTTTACCGCTGGCTTGCCGATGGCGATGTGTTTGACCTGGGCGACCGCAAAATTGAAATATATCTGATGCCCGGACATACTCCCGGATCAGTCGTTTTGATCGACAAAGCCATTGATGCCTGCTATTCGAGCGATGCTTTCGGCTCGGGACAGGTGTGGCTGCAATTGCTCCCGCATGTTTCCATGAAAACTTATTACGAATCGTGCGTGCGTATGGAAAAAATCATGCGCGAGCAAAATATCACCAAAATCTATTGCGGGCATTATCCTTATTTGAAACGCGCATTGGGATTGAACTATATCATCGAGATGCGCGATTTGGCAAAACGCCTTTCCGAAGGCGACGTCAGCGGCTCGCAACCTTACCGAATGCCTTTCAAAACCGATATTGCCTGCGACAAGCCTGCCATGGCAATCAACGGCTCGGCAATGATAGTGTATGACTCGGAAAACATAAATTAATTATGAAAAAATATATCCTTATTATAGTGGTTTTCGCAAGCATGTTGCCGGATCTTAAAGCGCAAACTGCAGGTGCGTTGTTTTCCGAAAAAGTAGTAAGACCCCGTATGAGGGTTATTATTGACAACGATTTGGCGGGCGACCCCGATGGTTTGTTTCATTTGGCACAACAACTGCTGTCGCCGTCCGCCGAAGTCAGGGGAATAATCGGCTCGCACTTTACCTTCGACCCCGCAGCGCCCGACAAAGCCAATAGCGCGACTTTGTCTGCCGCAAAAGCAAAAGAACTGCTTGCGGTCATGCATCTAACGGATAAATACCCCGTTTATGAAGGAAGCAACCGACCGTTGAAAGATGCCAAAACGCCACAAATAACCGAAGCGGCGCAATTTATCGTGTCCGAAGCCATGCGCACGGATACAAAGTTGCCGCTGTATGTCGTTTGTGGCGCAAGCCTTACAAATATTGCATCCGCCTTTCTGATAGAGCCTGCCATTGCCGACAAAATTACATTAGTGTGGATTGGCGGGCAGGAACACGAAGGCTTGGCATTGCCTCCGCCCAACCACACGGCGGTGGAATACAACCTCAACCTTTGTATTCATTCGGCGCAGGTTATTTTCAACCGGTCGGGGATAATGCTGTGGCAAGTTCCCCGCAATGCTTACCGGCAATGCCAGTACAGTTATGCCGAACTTTTAACCAAAATTAAGCCGAAAGGGGCGTTGGGGTTGTTTTTAACCGAATCGCTCGAAAAGATTATGACCATGTTTGCAAGATTTGGTAATATGGGCGAAACGTACATACTCGGCGACAGTCCCCTTGTTTTATTGACCGCTCTGCAATCGAATTTTGAGCCTGACCCGTCATCAAGCATCTATGTCAAAATACCGGCGCCGTCAATTGACGAAAAAGGATTGTACCATGATAACCCCGATGGGCGTCCTGTCAGGGTATATACGCATATTGACACACGGATGATGTTTGAAGACATGGACGCAAAAATCAGCATGTGGAATTATGAATTATAAATTATGAAAAAGATACTAAACACTTTAAAATTTGCAGCAATATTGCTGCTTTTGGCAGGAGTGATGATTTCCTGCGAGAAAAAAGATACAGATGATATGCCATTAAAACATCCGAAATACGCGTTCTGCTCTACAGTCACAGCATTGCAAAATTGGTATATAATAAAATACATTCGTCAGCAGAAAAACAGATAAGGATAGATATATCAAAATTTCCGAATGGAGTGTATTATCTCAACATGATTGAAAACGGCGAAAAAATAAAAGAACAGACAATAGTTGTTCAACATTAAAACTCCGATTAATATAGTAATAATCAACAAATAAAAAAAATAAAAAAATGAACAGACAATTAAACCTTAAAAGAGTTGCTTTCATAGCAACAGTTTTCTTTACCGCTCTTTTTGCATCATGCGGTTCGCAGCACGAAAACATAGATGTAAACAATGTAAAAATCAATTCGGGAACGGTTTCGGGAAAAACTACCGACGACGGTGCGGTAAAAATATTCATGGGTGTACCTTTTGCAGCGCCGCCCGTTGGCGAATTGCGCTGGAAAGCCCCACAAGCCGTAGCCGCATGGGAAGGCGTGCGCGAATGTATTGCGCCTCCGCCATCGGCAATGCAGGGAAAACCAATGCCTTTCTTCGGCTGGACAAAAGAGTTTCTGATACCGGAAGAGCCTGTCAGCGAAGACTGCCTTTACCTTAATGTATGGACGCCGGCGCAAACCGATAATGACAAGTTACCTGTCATTGTCTGGATTCATGGAGGCGGCTTCACCGGCGGCTCGGGAACAGTGCCGCTATACGATGGCGAAGCGATGGCTCGCAAGGGTGTTGTATTTGTTACTGTCAATTACAGGTTAGGCATATTTGGATTTTTTGCTCATCCCGAACTGTCGGCAGAAACGGAAAATCACATATCGGGCAATTATGGCATACTCGACCAGATAGCCGCCTTGCAATGGGTACGCGATAATATCGCAACCTTCGGCGGCGACCCCGACAGAGTAACCATTGCAGGACAGTCGGCTGGCGCCATGAGCGTAAACCTGCTTGTAGTATCGCCTTTGGCAAAAGGATTGTTCAGCCGCGCTATTGCACAAAGCGGCGGAATGTTCGGCAAATCATTCGGAATGGGACAAACATTGCATGAAGCCGAAGCCAGCGGCAAACAACTGACCGACCATCTTGGCGTTTCAATCAACGATTTGCGGTTGTTTGCCGCCGACTCGATATTGAAAATAAGAGGACGCTTTTCAACTGTCGTTGACAGTGTGGTTATTCTTCCTGTTTCCGAAACATTTGCAGAGGGACGACATAACGACGTATCGCTTATTTCGGGCTGGAATGCCGACGACGGCGTTTCGTTCGGCAGCGTCAACAGCGAAATGTTCAAACAGCGCATTAAAATGCAGTATGGCGAAAATGCCGACAGATTTCTTGAAGTTTTTCCCGCAAACACAGACGAGGAAGCGGCGCAGTCGCAAAAATTGCTGTCGTCAATTACTTTCGGATGGAACAATTATACTTGGGCTAAACTGCAAAGCGAAACAGGTAAACACAGCGCCTATCTCTACTATTTCAAGCGAGTGCCGCCGGGCGAACCGAATTACGGAGCCTTTCATTCCGCCGAATTTGCTTATGCGCTGCACACTTTGCACAAATGGGATCGTCCGTTTACCGATGTCGATTATCGTTTGGAAGATCTAATGTCGTCGTACTGGGTAAATTTTGCCGCAACAGGAAATCCAAACGGCGAAGGACTGCCCCTCTGGTCAGCGTTTAATAATGACAATCCCCAAATAATTGAATTTGGCGACGAAACGCAAGCCGCACCACTGCCTTTTCAAAAACAACTGTATTTTATGAACGAAATTAATCAATAAAACATGAAAAAAAATCTATTTATCTTATTAATGCTCTTTGTAGCAGTTCCTTTTATTTCGTGCAGCAACAACGACCTTTCAACAGTGAAAGTCGATGGCGGAAAAGTTGAAGGAACAAAGGAAAACGACATTTACGTTTTCAGAGGAATACCTTTCGCTGCGCCTCCCGTTGGCGATTTGCGATGGAAAGCACCGCAAGCTGTTATCGCATGGGACGGAATATTAAAAGCCGACAAATTTGCTCCATCCTGTCCGCAAATAACAATGATTCCGGGTACTAATCAGTTGGAACTGTCGGAAGATTGTCTTTACCTTAACGTTTGGACACCTGCAAAATCGGCAGACGAAAAACTGCCTGTCATGGTTTGGATTTACGGCGGCGGCTTTGCCATGGGTTCGGCATCCATGCCAATATACAGCGGCGACAAATTGGCAAAAAACGGCGTTATTCTCGTATCAATTACCTATCGCATAGGAGCGCTGGGCTTCCTTGCACATCCCGAACTGACAGCCGAATCGCCCGATAATGCGTCGGGAAACTACGGCTTGCTCGATCAGATTGCAGCCTTGAAATGGGTGCAAAACAACATCGAAGCCTTTGGCGGCGATCCTGCTAAAGTAACAATTTTCGGCGAATCGGCAGGAGCGATTTCCGTCAGCATGCTTTGCGCTTCGCCTTTGGCAAAAGGACTTTTCTGCGGAGCGATAAGCGAGAGCGGCGGCTCATTTGGTCCCGTTCGCTCTGTTCGCCATTCTGATGGCATTCAACCCTTAGAGGCAGCCGAGCGCGATGGATTGAATTTCGCACAACGTATGGGAGCAAATTCAATAGCCGAACTGCGAAAATTAAAGCCCGAACAGTGGTTGAACGATGCAAGCGCACAAATGGGAGGATTCTGGCCCGTTGTCGATGGTTATGTCATTCCTGACGATCAGTATAAACTGTACGAACAGGGAAAATACAACGATGTAAACGTATTGATAGGAACAAATTCTGACGAAGGTTCAATGTTTGCGCGTCCTGCCGCAAGTGTTGCAGAGTATCATAAGGCAATTCGCGAATATTACGGCGTGTTTGCCGACCGTATTCTTGATGCTTATCCTGCAAATACAATAGATGAAACCTATTCTTCGGCTGCCGACATATTTAGAGAATCGGCTTTTGCATGGCCCACATACGCTTGGGCTAATCTTCAATCGACAACGGGAAAATCAAACGTCTTTGTTTATTATTTTGACCAGCCGCAGCCGCCTTCGCCGTTTTTTCCTGCAAAAGCGCGTGGCTCGGCTCATGCTTCCGAAATGAATTATGTGTTTCATCACTTAAATACGGATGCAGCAACAGAAAGCGATGTGAAATTAGCGGATATAATGATTAAATACTGGACAAACTTTGCAAAATACGGCGATCCCAACGGCGAAGATTTGCCGAAATGGGAAACATACAGCGTCAATAATCCGTTTGTGATGCTGCTTAAAGACATTCCGCAACGAATTGACTTGCCGAACAAAGAAAAACTGCTTCTTATGGAAGAATACTTTAAATATCTACGCGAAAACAAATAAATTTTAATAGTTAATGATGGAATGGTTAATGTACAAACTTTATAAACATTTAACTGAATAAACAAAGAAATAAAAACAATCCTTAATATAATAAAATTATGATGAAAAAACTAACTGTTATTGCCGTACTTTTGATGATAAGCATGGCAACATTTGCACAACAGGCGTTGTGGGGAGGACAAAATATTGTTTCGCCCGAAATTAAAGCGGATAATACCGTAACTTTTCGTTTGAACGCACCTCAAGCAGTGAAAGTTGAACTTACAGGCGATTTTCTTCCATCACGAAAGATGGAAACGCCGATGGGAGTTATGGATGCTCCCGGAGTTACTGAATTAATTAAAAACGATAAGGGCGTTTGGGAATATACGACTCCCGAACCGCTGTTGCCCGAACTTTACAGTTACACATTTGTTGTTGACGGAGCAAAGGTAATCGATCCGGGCAATGTATATATGATTCGTGATGTGGCTTCGGTTACAAGCATCTTTATCATTGGCGGCGGACGCGCCGATTTGTATAAGGTAAACAGTGTTCCACACGGAACTGTTGCCCGCCGCTGGTACGAAAGTCAGGGATTGAAACTTACGCGGCGCATAACCATTTACACGCCTCCGGGATATGAAGCAGGTAAAGAAAATTATCCCGTGCTGTACTTATTACACGGCGGTGGCGGCGACGAGGAAGCATGGATTGCACTGGGCAGAACATCGCAGATTCTCGACAATCTGATAGCGCAAGGAAAGGCTAAACCTATGATTGTTGTTATGCCAAACGGCAATTCGGCGCAGGAAGCCGCTCCGGGCGAATCTTCGCTTGGTTTTTATGTTCCTTCAATGCGAATACAAAACACGCAGGGAGCAATGGAAGAAAGTTTTCCTGACATTGTGAATTTTGTTGAGAGCAACTACCGTACTATCAGACAAAAATCGGCGCGAGCCATTTGCGGCTTGTCGATGGGCGGATTTCACTCGTTTTACATATCACAGCAATATCCTGATATGTTTGATTATATAGGATTGTTTTCGGCAGCCATACGACCGATGGAAAACGCCACATCGCCGATTTATCAAAATACGGAAGACAAACAGAAAACGCTTTTCAGCAAAAATCCCAAACTGTACTGGATTGCCATAGGCAAAACCGACTTTCTGTACAAGGCAAATCAGGACTATCTCAAACAACTTGATGAAAAAGAGTATAAATATGTTTATTATGAAAACGATGGGGGACATATATGGAGAAACTGGCGAATATATCTGTCGGAATTTGCTCCAATGCTGTTTAAGTGAAGAACGAAGAGTGAAAAGAACGTCATTACGAGGCGTAAAAATGACGAAAAAACAAATAAACGAAAAGAAATTTATTAACCTTTTATAAAATAAAAATTATGTTTAAAAAATTAATTACACTTGCCATATTTTTAACAACAGGCATGGCAACATTTGCACAACAGGCGTTGTGGGGAGGGCAAAATATTGTTTCGCCCGAAATTAAAGAAAACAATACTGTAACTTTTCGCTTGAATGCACCTCAAGCGTTGAAAGTTGAACTTGCAGGCGATTTTATTCCAACAAAAAAAATGGAAACGCCGATGGGAGTCATGGACATGCCTGGCTCAGTCGAATTAACTAAAAACGACAAGGGTGTTTGGGAATATACAACTCCCGAACCGCTGTCGCCCGAACTGTACAGTTACACCTTTACGGTTGACGGCGCAAAGGTAACCGATCCGGGCAATGTATATATGATTCGCGATGTGGCTTCGGTTACCAGCATCTTTATCATTGGCGGCGGACACGCCGATTTGTATAAGGTAAACAATGTTCCTCACGGAACTGTTGCTCGCCGCTGGTACGAAAGTCCGGGATTGAAACTTACGCGACGCATAACCATTTACACTCCTCCGGGATACGAAACAGGTAAAGAAAACTATCCTGTGCTGTACTTATTACACGGCGCAGGCGGCGACGAGGAAGCATGGATTGCACTGGGCAGAACATCGCAAATTCTCGACAATCTGATAGCGCAAGGCAAGGCTAAACCTATGATTGTTGTAATGACTAACGGCAACGCAGGTCAGGAAGCCGCGCCGGGCGAAGCATCCGAAGGATTTATCAGACCTTCGTTCATGGGAGCAACCCGCATGGATGGCGATTTTGAAGTAAGTTTTACAGACGTAACAAATTTCGTAGAAAGTAACTACCGTACAATAAAACAAAAATCGGGACGTGCCATTTGCGGTTTGTCGATGGGTGGATTTCATTCGTTGCACATATCAAAACAGTATCCCGACATGTTCGATTATGTGGGATTGTTTTCTGCGGCAATCATTCCAAACGAAAATGCCAAATCGTCTGTTTACGAAGATTTGGAAGGCAAGTTAAAAGTACAGTTCGACAAAAAACCGAAACTTTACTGGATTGCAATCGGCAAAACAGATTTTCTGTATAAGGCGAATCAGGATTTCATTAAACTGCTTGACGAAAAAGGTCATAAATATCTTTATTACGAAACCGATGGCGGGCATATCTGGCGCAACTGGCGAATATACCTGTCGGAATTTGCTCCTATGCTGTTTAAATGATAAACGAAGAATGATTAATTGTTAACGGTTAATCAATCAAGAGAGCGTTATTCCTAACGCAATGAGGAAACTAAGATCGGCGCAGCCAAACTGTAACAGATTCCTCACTGCGTTCGGAATGAAAACAAACGAATAAATACAAAAAATAAGATTATGTACTTTATAAAAAATTAATAACAAACTATTCAAAATTTTAATTATTATGACAAAAAAAGTAATTTTAACAATTTGCCTTACTGTATGCTTCGGTTTGGCAAAATCACAGGATGTGAAATTAGGAAAATCATCGATTGATGATATAGTTAAAGCAATGACGCTTGAAGAAAAGGCGCAACTTTTAATCGGAACAGGAATGGCAGGATTTTCGGGTAACAGCGCGGTTGTCGGAGCGACGCAATCGCTTGTTCCGGGCGCGGCAGGAACAACGTATCCTGTTCCACGATTAGGTATTCCTGCGGTAGTTGTGGCTGACGGACCTGCCGGATTACGTATAAGTCCGAAACGCGAAGGCAGCAGCGATACTTATTATTGTACCGCTTTTCCGGTAGCAACGGCATTAGCCTCTACATGGAATGCCGAACTTGTAGAAAACGTAGGGCTTGCAATGGGCAACGAAGTTTTGGAATACGGAGCGGATGTGCTGCTCGGACCTGCTTTGAATATACATCGTAATCCTCTTTGCGGACGTAATTTTGAATACTTTTCTGAAGATCCTTTGCTGTCCGGCAAAATGGCTGCAGCAATTGTTCGCGGAGTGCAAAAAAATAATGTCGGAACGTCCATTAAACATTTTGCTGCAAACAATCAGGAGTCAAACCGTATGGCAAACGATGCCCGCATGACGACAAGAGCCTTGCGCGAAATATATCTTAAAGGCTTTGAAATTGCCGTGAAAGAATCAAATCCGTGGACGATAATGACATCGTACAATTACATCAATGGTGTATATGCTTCAGAAAGTCGCGAACTGCTGACAACAATACTGCGAGACGAATGGAAATATAAAGGCGTTGTAATGACCGACTGGGGCGGAGGACGAAATGCACCCGCACAGGTTCACGCAGGCAACGACCTGCTGATGCCCGGACGAAAAGAGCAGAGCGATGCAATTTTACAGGCAGTAAAAGATGGAAAACTGTCGGAAGAAGATGTTGATGTAAACGTAAAGCGAATATTGAATTTGGCGCTTATGTCGCCCCGCTTTAAGGAATATAAATATTCAAACAAACCCGACTTGAAAGCGCACGCCGAAATCACGCGCCAGTCGGCAACCGAAGGAATAATACTGTTTAAAAATAATTTGATTTTGCCGCTAACATCTGCAAAGAAAATAGCAACATTTGGCGTTACATCATACGATTTTATTTCGGGCGGCACAGGCAGTGGCGATGTTAACGAGGCTTATACAATTTCGCTGGGCGATGGACTTGTGAATGCAGGTTATCAAATCAACGAAGAATTGAAATCGGTATATCTTAAATACATAGCCGACGAAAATGAAAAAAACAAACCCGATCCAAACAACAGGTTTGCAATGTTTATGCCTAAAATTCGTCCGGGTGAATTTGTTCCCAATTCCGATATTCTGAATAAAATGGCAAAAGAAACTGACGTTGCCCTGATTACCATCGGAAGAACGTCAGGCGAGTTTCTGGACAGAAAACTTGATAATGATTTTAATCTGTCAGACACCGAACAGAAACTTATTAAAGACGTATGCGAAGTGTTTCATGCAGTAAACAAGAAAGTTGTCGTTATTCTGAATATCGGCGGCGTGATAGAAACCGCATCGTGGAAACAGTATCCTGATGCTATCGTGCTGGCTTGGCAACCCGGACAGGAAGGCGGAAATTCGGTTGCCGATATTTTGTGCGGAAAAGTAAATCCTTCGGGCAAACTGCCAATGACATTTCCTGTAAAATATGAAGATATTGCTTCTTCGGCAAATTTCCCTCTTAATTACGTTTCGCAAATGAACCTTTTCGGCAACAATACACAGGACGATAATAAACCCAAAGTTAAAGATATTGATTATACGTATTATGAGGAAGATATTTATGTAGGTTATCGCTATTTTGGTTCGTTCGGTAAAGAAGTTTCGTATCCTTTCGGTTTCGGATTGTCGTACACAACTTTTGACTGCGAAAAGCCGCAAGTTAAACAGACAGGCAACGATTATACAATAACGGTAAATGTGAAGAATACAGGAAAGACAGCAGGAAAAGAAGTAGTGCAGCTGTATATTTCGGCGCCGCAAAATGATAAATTGCCAAAACCCGAAAAGGAATTGAAAGCATTTGCAAAAACGAAAGAACTGAAGCCGGGCGAAATGCAAAAAATAGAACTGAAAATTAATGTTTACGATTTGGCATCTTACGACGAAAGCGAAAGCGCATGGATAACAGATGCAGGCGAATATAAACTGTTGATAGGCGCTTCATCCGAAGATATTAAACAAACATTAAGTTTAACAGTTTCAGACAAAGCAGTTGAAAAAACGCATGCTGTTATGAAGCCAGAACACACAATAAATGTGTTGAAAAGGTGATGATAAAAAACAAAAGTTTTTAATTATTTGTTTTGCATGTGATGAGAAGAGAGGTTGTATGAAACGATTGTTTATGCAATCTCTTTTTTCATCTTTATTCAACATGAACATTTCGTTATAAAACAGTTCACTCAATTATACCAAAACGGAATCAAAACAACCTGAAATATCAATCTGTTTTATTGACAATAAATTTACACAAATTGCACTTTGATGCAGTTTGGTATAAAAGCAATTTTTGTCATGCAGTAAAATATTTCATTGCAGATTGGCAAATCATTTTTAATTTTGTAAAAAATATTGAACAATGAAAAAGATAAAAAAACTGTTCTGCATTTGCATAATGCTCACTTTTGTTGCAAGTTGCGCAAAGCCGACAATATCGTTCACAAACGACGAAATTGAACTTATCAACAAATATTCGCAACAAAAAATGCGGGTATTAATTTATAATAACGAAAACGATTCGTTAATTTTGAGGCAACAGACAAAAGAATTTTCCAATACCGATTTACAAAGCGATATTTTCGAAAACCTGAAAATACAAATGTTGCTTACCGTTCAGGATACATCAAACGCAGGCGTTGGAATTGCCGCTCCGCAAGTAGGAATTTCGAGACGTTTGATTGCCGTTCAGCGTTTCGATAAAGTTGACGAACCTTTTGAATTTTATGCAAACGCTTATATCGTTTACTATTCTGACGAAAAAAGAATCGGAAGCGAAGGATGTTTATCAATTCCCAATCTCAGGGGAAATGTAGAACGTTCGGAAACAATTGTTGTAAAATATATCGACACAGAAACGCTCAAGCCGCTTACCGACACAGTTTCGGGATTTACTTCCGTGATTTTTCAGCACGAAGTCGATCATCTCGATGGCATTTTATACATCGACAAACTTCATCCTGATGTCTGATTTTTACGACAAAAAACTATGGTTGCCCACGTCAAAAAAAGAAGTTGATGATTTAGGCTGGGAATATATTGATATAATATTTTTCAGCGGAGATGCTTATGTTGACCATCCTGCGTTCGGCACGGCGATTATTGCCCGCGTGTGGCAAAATCTTGGATTCAGAGTTGCAATAGTTCCGCAACCAAACTGGCGGGACGATTTGCGCGATTTCAAAAAACTTGGCTGTCCGCGTTTGTTTTTTGCTGTTTCGGCTGGAAATATGGACAGCATGGTAAATCACTACACAGCCAACAAACGGCTGCGAAGCAACGATGCTTATACTCCCGACAACAAATCGGGTTTTCGTCCCGATTATGCCGTAACTGTTTATACAAATATTCTTAAAAAACTTTATCCGTCAACACCTGTGATAGTCGGCGGAATAGAAGCCTCGTTGCGGCGATTGACTCATTACGATTATTGGAAAAACGAACTTTTGCCAAGCATTTTAATCGACAGCAATGCCGATTTGCTGACTTACGGAATGGGCGAAAAAGCATCAAAAGAAATAGTTTTAAGAATTGCAAAAGGCGAGAAACCAGACAGGTTAACAGATATTCCTCAAACCGTTTATAAAACAAAAAGCCTTCCGTCAATCGAAAATATTTTACATCTCAATTCATACGAAGAATGTAAAAAAGACAAGAAAAAATTTGCCGAAAACTTTCGCCTTATCGAAGAAGAAAGCAACACATTTTCGCCTCGTACAATAGTCGAGCCTGTGGGCGATTACAATATTGTTGTAAATCCGCCATATCCGATAATGACTGAAAACGAAATAGATGAAGTTTACAATTTGCCATTTACGCGAATGCCGCATCCTCGCTATAAAAATAAACACATTCCCGCTTACGAAATGATTCGACATTCTGTAAACATTCATCGCGGATGTTTCGGAGGCTGCAGTTTTTGTACAATTTCGGCACATCAGGGAAAATTTATAACAAATCGCAGCGAAGAGTCAATTTTAAATGAAATTGATAAAATCATAAAGATGTCGGATTTTAAAGGATATATAAGCGATGTCGGCGGTCCGTCGGCAAATATGTACGATATGCGCGGAAAAAATATAAATATCTGCAAAAAATGTCGCCGCGCATCGTGTTTGTTTCCTGCGATTTGCAATAATCTCAACAACGATCACAGCAAAATTACTGCAATTTATAAAAAAATTCAATCGTTGCCCGAAATAAAAAAAGCAACCATAGGCAGCGGTATTCGCTATGACTTATTTATGGACGAAAACGGATTTTTGGATAGAAATTGTGAAAAATATTTTAATCAACTGGTAAAATATCATGTTTCGGGACGTTTGAAAGTAGCGCCAGAACATACATCCGACAAAGTCTTAAAGTCAGTCAGAAAACCGTCTTTTGAATTGTTCAAAGTTTTGCAAAATAAATTTGACAAAATAAATAAGTCTGAAAAACTTAATCAGCAGATAATTCCGTATTTTATATCATGCCTGCCGCACTGTACTCTTAATGATATGAAAAAACTGTCGGTTGAAACAAAAAATCTTCGTCTTAATCTCGAACAGGTGCAAGCATTTACGCCGACTCCGATGACTTTGGCTTCTGCAATCTATTACACGGAAACTGATCCGTACACAGGCGAAAAAGTATTTGTTGCACGAACAGCGGAAGAACGCAAAAAACAAACCAAACAGTTTTTTTGATATAATATTACAACATTTCGTTATAAAACAGTTTAATCAATTAACAATTAACAATTGATAATTTACAAATCAACAAAAAAATTAACCGTTTTTTTATTTTTAATCTCACATTTTTATACCGTGCGAAGTATAATTTATGCGTAAATTTGTAAATACGTTTGTGTTTATCAACAATTATTACTAATATTGCAAAATATTTTAATGATCTTTTGAGTATAATACTTATATTCTTATAATAAAATATTCTATAAAAAATATTAAATTGGATATATATGAAACATTTGAAAATAACTGTATATGTAATAGTTGCGTTATTTACTGTTGTAAATGCACAATCGCAAACCAAAGACTTGTTTCCAACATGGGAATGGGTTATAGAAGCACAATTTGACATTGCAGGTTCGTTTTATGAAGGATTTGCTTCTATAAAAAAAGATGGGCGATGGGGTTTCATTGATAAAAGCGGCGCTATTGTTATTCAACCCGAATTTGATGGAGTTAAAAATTTTTCGGACGGAATGGCTGCCATAAAACAAAAAGGCAAATGGGGATACATAAACAGCGATGGCGAAATTGTAATTGAGCCTAAATATCACGATGCATATAATTTTAAAGACAATATTGCTCGAGTAGAACGATTCGACAAAGACGAAGATTATTACATAAACAGAAACGGACACACAACACCCATAATTCCTATAAAGCATAAATCAAAAAAATTAACTCCGCGACCCGAAAGCAACACGGCGGCATTTCCATCTGCCAAAAATGGAAAATATGGATTTGTTGACAAAAATAATAATTGGGTAATTCCGTCTATATTTGTCAGCGCCAAAGAGTTTTCTGACGGTATGGCTTGTGTGAATATAAATGGAAAATGGGGTTTTATCAGATTATATTCTCCATACGAATATGTAAAAGAATATATCAAATCAAAAATAAAAACATCGCAATCTTCCGACATTGGAGCAGCTGCAATAGTTTTCTTCGATAAGGCTATCGAAGACTTTGTCGAATCATCATTGTTTGCAATGGAATTAACTTTTTCGGATTTAAGTGATTATGACGAACTTAACAACACTTTCTTAATATCAATAAAGGCTTTTGGAAAGTTAGTATTAAAAGTAGAAAAAGAAGATGCACGTTCGCTAAAATATAATTGGTCGCGAGTGAAATTCATCGAACCTGTTTTTACTATTGCAAGAAACACAGAAACAGAAATGCCTCAAATAATCTTATCAAGCATTAAAATACTAAATCCTGTCAACAAAAAAGTTCATGAATGGAGCTCGCACGACAGATTTGATTTCAGAGATGCATCGACAGAAGAAATATTTGAATATATAAGCATGAGCGAGGCTTTTCGTGATATTTTCTACCAAAATGACACTAACGAAAATATTGATAATAAACAGAAAACAGATAATACGAATGATACAATCAATAATAAAATAAATAACACAGTAAATGATACAATAAACAACATATTGAATGATACAATAAATAACACAATAAATGATACAATAAACATATTGAATGATACAATAAACGATGCAAATAATAATATAAAGGTAGAAAATACAGATGAATAATATCATTTAATTTATCAATATATGATTTATTATTATCTTTGTAAAAAATAAAAAATTATGAGAAACTCATTTATAATATTTGTTGCAATTTTTTGCATAACACAAACAGGCAAAGCACAGTCTGACGATTTTGCTCAACTGAATAACAAAACATTAAGCCTGAAAAATGGAATTGTGCTAAACGAAGGCGATATGGTTTACATAGGCAATCCGACAGGCTGCTACGAAAATTGTTTTGAAAATATATTTTTTGAACCGACCGAAATGATTCCTAAAATTACGCATAAATATACAAAGAACGTATATTCAAACTATTCGGGCGAAAAAGTAAGAGTAAAAAAAATTAAACAGATAAAACGGCAAGACGAAAATATCTGGCTGATTACACTTTATTATCTTCCGAAAAAGGAAAATTTTTACTGTTACCTCGAAAAAGCCCTTGCTACAGGCGAAATTGTTATAACACAAACCAATAACATTACCATCAACAAACAAGATATAAAATTTGAACCAAAGCCGACAGAAACTCAAGAAACACAGGAAAAGAATACAAACAATTTCAGCATTGCCGACGAAATCCGCAAACTCAAAGCATTGATGGATGAAGGAATTATCACAAAAGAAGAATTTGAAAAACAAAAAGCAAAACTCTTGGAATAAAATCATGA
>JAISXV010000045.1 GCA_031270335.1 Prevotellaceae bacterium
TATGGTTTTGTGCATAAACGAGTTGACAAGTAGACGAGTTGACAAGTAAACGAGTCACTGCTTTTTATACCCTGTTTACTCGTCAACTTGTTTACTCGTTTACTAATTTTGCTTATCCACAAAACCATACCGCGTGAAGTATAATGAATTAAAAAATTAAATATTTTATGATTTGTTTGTATCATTCAAATTGAGTGTTTTTCAAACAAAATCATTTAAACCAATAACTCAAAAAACGCTTTCTTTATTGCAAAGTTTAATTTTATTTCAATACCAACTCCTCAGCCTCCCCAAAGCTCTCATACCCCGAAATGATGACTTGTTCGCCGACATTCAGACCGTCCAAAACTTCATAATAGAGCGGATTCTGCCGCCCGATACGAATAGGTCGGCGGAGCGCTTTTTTCCCATCGGAAGAAACAACGAAAATCCATTGTCCGCCGGTATTTTGATAGAACGATCCGCGGGGAATGAGCAAGGCTTCGACCGGATAGCCGAGTTGCAAGTTGATGTAATACGTTTGTCCGGCGCGGATATTGTCGGGACGTTCGCCCTCCAGCACGAAATCGGTCTTGAACAGTTTGTCCCTGACTTCGGGATATACCTTGCGAACGACCAGGCCGAATGTTTTATCCTGCCGCTCGAAAGTAGCCGTCAAGCCGTTTTTTACGCGGTCGATGTAGTGCTCGTCAATCAGGGCCTCGATCTTGTAATCCGACAAGACGCTGATTTGTCCGATACGGGCGCCGCCGCCGACAGACTGTCCGATTTCAACGTCGAGCAAGCCCAACTGCCCATTGACAGACGCTTTGATATTGAGATTTTCGACGCGTTGGCGCACCAAAACCAAGTTCCTGCGAATATTACCCAGACTTTCTTCCATTTGATCAATTTGAATACCCCGATAAATGGAATCCTGTTTCTGCCGTTCGACTACCAAATCCAATCCTTTTACCGCAAACTCGTAATCTTCCTTTGCTTGCAGATATTCTTCCTTGGAAGTCAATTTCTCATCGTACAATTTCCTGTATTGTTCGTACTTCCGTTTTTTTCTTTCGATATCCAAATCGAGTTGCAAACGCTCTTTCCGCAAATTAAGTTTTTCCTGTTCCATCGTTACCTGCGTATTGCGCAGGAAGTTCTGTTTTTCGGCAAGTTGCGCTTCGCTGTCGAGGATATTAAGGCTTAACATCGGATTTGTGAGGCGGACGATGATTTCTCCCCGACTAACCATAGAGCCTTCTTCCGCCACTTTTTCCGCCACCATCCCGCCTTCGACGGCGCTCAGTTGAACCGTGTTGATCGGCTGTACCTGCCCGTTGATACGAATATAATCGTTAAACTCTCCTTTTACAACGCTTTGTATCGACAATTTTTCTTTTTCCACGTTGAACTTGGAGCGGTGATTGCCGAAGACAAGCCACAATATAACCGCTACAAACAATACGCCGCCAATAATATAGGGAATATGTTTCGCGCGTAATCCTTTTTTCTTTTCAATTATTCTATCCATGATTTTTTATTTTATTAAAATGATTCTCCTTTGTAATATTGTAATAATCGGCATTTCAATTGATATTTCAAATTCGTGTATAAGGCTTCAATGCGCGATTGCAGCAAGCGGTTGGAACTGGTCGATAATTCCAAAGCATTGATCAGCCCTTCCTCATATTTTCGGACATTGACTTTGTGAGCAGCTTCCATCGCTCCGGCTTTCCGCTCCGCAGCATTCCGTTCGTCATGCAAACCTTTGACGTCGGCGAGCGTTTGTTCGATCTCGCCATATACCTGCCTTTTGATTTCTTCGTTTTCGTTTTTTGCAATAATCAGGCGTTGTTTACTCCGCCTTGTTTCCGAAATACGCGAAAGACGGTCGAAAAGGGGAACAGACAAGGATAAGCCTATGTATGAGCCTTCCCTGTTTCTTAATTGCTCCTTAAAAGACACATAAGGCGAACCATCCATCAACCGCGAAAAGCCTGTCGAAAAACCTGCGCTTGCCGAGATTGTAGGTGATATCCGGCTTCTTGTCATTTTATATTCGGCGTCTTTTGCTTTCAAAGTTTGTTCCGACGAAAGCAGCTTCGGCAAGGTTTGCGATGCCTGTCCGAAAATTTCCGCCGGATTTTCATCCGAATGTGTTGCTAAATTCGAGTTTTCCATTTCGACAATCGCTAAATCCTCATCGACAGGCAGATTCATTTTTTCTTTCAAACAGATGATTTCGAGTCTTAGAAGATTCTCCTGTTTCGTGAGCGTGAACCTGTCTTCCGCTTCTTTCGCTTCGATTTCGGCCACATCGGGGAACGACTTCATTCCCAGCTCTTCCATGCGTTTCACTCGTTTCAGGTCGTTGAGGCTTTCCTGTAACCGTTCTTCCGCCAAATTCACCGTTCCTTTGTAATACAAGACATTAAAGAATATTTCCATCACATCAAGTGCCACGCGGTCTTTGACGTCCTGTAACTGTACTTTGCCCAACAAGCGGTTGTTGTTAGCCATTTTGAACTTGTATATTTGCGAAAAACCATCGAACAGGACTACGGAAGCGTAAATTTCGTATGAATTACCGAATGTACTTGTAGATATGTAGGTGTTGGTTTCGGGGTCGACGCCACGTCCGAAATTAGAAGAAACGCTCGTTCCTGCGCTTATCGACGGCAAAAAGCCTGCGATAATCTCCCGCTTGTCGATTCCGTAAATTGAATTTTGAGCCGCCTGTTTAGCTATCTGCTTATTGTATTCAAGCGCATAGTTAACGCACTCATCCAAGGTCCAAATCTTATCTTGGGAAAAAGATAAAACCGGAATAAAGATAAACGAAATAAATAATAAATGTTTCATTGAATTTCTTTTTTTATAAATACAATAAAACCTGTGCCAATTCCGTGCCGGAAATATATATTACTAATAATCAGTAAGATATGTTTTTATGCAAACTAAAGCGTGTAAAATAAATTTACATCTTCGAGTCAAGAAAATTTACAATGCTATTTAGTTTTTAGGCTAAATCTTTTTTTGAGGTGCTATTATACTGCACAAAGTATACACACAAAACGATTTCAATCACTCCTGTTACACACCAGTCAATATCACGCCGTCCTGAAAGGACGTAATTTTCATAACCGCAGGTCATCGACCTGCGGTAGGAAAGCAGCAGGGTCACACTGCCTGAATTGAAAATCGGCGAAGCCAAAGGCAGGACAGACGGAACATACCGAATTTCATTTGAACTTTTTACCACCCTGTCATTCCCGCGCAGGCGGGAAACAACGTATGGTTGTGATTTGTGCTAATTTGTAAATCCTGTCAAAAACAAACAATAAATGCAAAAAAACAAGATTTTTTTTGCCCAAATTGAATATCCGAAATAAATCACTATCGTTATCCGATTATATTAAAAGTATCAAGGTTGCCACATCACTCTGGATGAAGCAATCGACTGGTTGAGGGGAGAGTGGTTATTTCTCTATCCCCCAATCGCTTCGCTTCATTGGGGGTTATTCATATTCAGACCTGCGGTCTGTCGCTTCTACTTAACACAGGGTTTTGCAACTGAGCCCACGCTTGCGGCATGTCCGGAGACATGCCTTTAACCCGACGTAGCGAAAAACGCCATAGCCGTCAGGCACAGGAGCTTTTTTTGTCATTTAAATTTTAACAAAAGTGTCTGTCACTGTATTGATGACAGACACTTCATTTTTCG
>JAISXV010000046.1 GCA_031270335.1 Prevotellaceae bacterium
ATGATTAACATTCTGCGGATATCGGTTCTTGTCGTAACATATTTTACCGGCGTCAATGCCATGACCTTAGCATGGAATATGGCTGATATCGGCGTAGGGTTCATGGCTTGGCTAAACCTTGTTGCCCTGATTCTGCTGCAAAAAACAGCGTTGAAAACATTTTTCGATTTCGAAAAACAGTTGAAAATGGGAATTGATAATCCCGTTTTCAATCCCAAAAATCTGGGAATAAAAAATACGGAAGAATGGCAGTAGATTTTTCATTCAGGAGCAGCGGCATATTCAATTCAACCTATCCAACGACGCATATCGAAGGACTAAAACCGTCCGAAATGCTTGATTTGTCGAATATAGACCGGATATTAAAGGATACATTTGAAGAAGAGTTTGCAAGAGGATACGTCGGAATAGAAGCCGCTCCAATCGGGCAGACATATTTTATGTCCACCGATATAAACGGTAAAATATTTGTCAATTTTGCATCATCGAGAAAGGGATTTGACGCCGGCACATCGCTTGTCAATGCGTTTGAAAAGTTGAAAACCGGGCAATCTTTAACAGAATGTGAGGAGTATTCGATTGAGATATTGTGGCACGAAATACTTCATAACAAGTCGAAAAACACAGTTAGTTTGCCCCCTACAGACGCAAATGATGTTGGATTCAAGCGAGTGGTAGCGGAAACAATCAATCAATTAGTTGCCCGAAAAACTTATCCCGGATTCCTGAAACGATTGGGCGGCACGGCGCAACATACCGAATGGGTACTTGACAATGGATATGCCTATAACTATACTGTCACCAATTTGCGTAAAATCTTATCGAAATTGAATATCGACGAAGATGTTTTTGTGTACAAAGCAAATGAGTCACTTATGAATGATTATACGGATTTTGATGAAAAAATTAAAAATTTACTTGTGAAAATGGGCAAACGTAAAGATTCATGGAAAGTAATACAAACTTATAAAAATATTGATAATAAAGATTTTGAACATTATTTAAAAATCCTGAATAAGTAAATCTTGCTGCCATGAAGGCGCTTTCGCAAAATATTCGGCGGCTCGTTTTCTGTCGCCTCGCATGGAAAACAATAAACCAAGCATATAATAATCAGTTTCTTTTGATGTGGTAACTATCTTTTTAAATAAAGCAAATCTCTCTTCATAATGACCATATCCATCATTTTTATCTACTCCCCATCGTCTCAATTCCCGTTCTGTCGGATTGTAATCAAATATCGTTTCTACTTTTCCCATAATCTTTCTAACTAATTTTCGGCGCAAAGTTAATAAATATTTTCGACAAACAATTTTTTTTTTCGATCTATGTGATAAAAATTTACTATTTTTGCAGTCGATAAAATATATAAAGATAAAGATTTATCAACAAACAGATACTAAAATCTTTGGATAAAATACCTGTTTTTTATCAAATAATATCTCTATGCCGACAACAAAAACATGGAAAAATGGGGCGAAAATACCGAATAAATCGTGAAATACGGGGTGTTAATATTTTTCGTTACGAGGTGAAAAAGAAGAATTTCCCTAAAAAAAATCAAAAAAATTATCATTTTCAAAAAAAGTTACTATATTTGCAAAAATATTATGTATAAGAGTTCTGCTATGAGGTGCAGAATTCTTTTTTGTTTAAAAAACTTGATTAAAGTTTAAGTATTATGGTTAAGACTCAATACATTACGGAAGAAGGACTTCAGAAACTTCGCGAAGAGTTGGAACATTTGAAGAATGTCGAGAGACCGGAAATATCTCGACAGATTGCTGAGGCAAGAGATAAGGGCGATTTATCGGAAAACGCCGAATACGACGCCGCAAAAGACGCACAGGGCATGTTGGAAATGCGAATTTCGGAACTCGAAAGCAAAGTAGCCAACGCAAGAGTTATTGACAAATCGAAAATCGATTCGTCCAAAGTGCAGATTTTGAGCAAGATGAAATTGAAAAACCTTGGCACAAACGCTGTGATGGAATACACTCTGGTCGCCGAAGCCGAAGCCAATTTGAAAGAAAACAAACTGTCGGTCGGCACGCCCATCGCCAAAGCCCTGCTGGGGCATAAAAAAGGCGAAATAGTGGAAGTCAAAATTCCTGCCGGCGTCATGAAACTGGAAATCGTTGATATATCCATCTAAGCATTTGTATATGAACGCAAATACTCTTGCAGTGATCGGAGCGGGAAATTTAGCGACGTCTGTAGTTCCGGCCTTAAAAAAGTCGGGCGTAGAAGTTACGCGGATATATTCGCGGACATACGAACATGCCGCTTCGCTTGCCGAACGTGTTGATGCAGAGGCTGTACACTCGATATATGAATTGGGAGCGGCAGATTTTTATTTTATTTCGGTAACAGATAACTGTATCGAAGAAGTCGCCGCTTTGCTTGGGAAAATCGCAGGCGAAACTATAGTCCTGCATACGTCGGGAAGTACTGATATAAACGTACTTAAACAGTATTGTAAAAATTACGGAGTGTTTTATCCATGTCAGGCTTTTTCGGCGGCAAAAATCATAACGGATTTTTCGTCCGTGCCTGTTTTAATTGAAGCCGGTTCCGATGCTGTATTAGTGAAATTGAGAGAGTTGGCTGAGAAAATATCCGGAAAAGTGTCGGTATGGGATTCCGGAAAACGTATGGGATTGCATGTTGCCGCCGCTTTTTCGTGCAATTTCGTAAACAGTTTACTGTCATGCACTTTTGACATCTGCGCCAAGTCCGGAGTCGACTTTTGTGATTTAAAACCACTCGTAGAAAAAATTGTGGAAATGGCTTTCAGTTCGGGCAATCCTGGACAAGTTCAGACAGGACCGGCAATACGGGGCGACACGGTAACAATCGAAAGACATTTGAATTTTTTACAGACAAATCCCGAACTTCAAAAGGTCTATACCGTTATGTCCGAGTATATTGTCAGAGCGAATAAAAAGTTAAATAAAAATACACTGTAATGAACAGGTTATTAAATAACAGCAAAAAATGGGGCAAAGCAGGATTGATGATTTTGAGTATTCTTTTTTTCTTTGCCTGTTCAACCGGCAAGCAAAACGATATTATGACGGATAACATGTTGAATGAGTTAT
>JAISXV010000115.1 GCA_031270335.1 Prevotellaceae bacterium
GCTAAAGGAACAATAGAAGGTTACCACAAATGTACTGATTTCGAAAACGGCGGTATTGTGTTTGGAGTTTGTATTGTGACGGATAAAAAGGATACTTTATTGTCATACAATATACCTCATGAGAGTCTCTGTTCGATATTAGCCTCAAAAAATTTATCATGTTATTAATATTTCATATCTTTGTATCCATAAATGACAATTTGTGTTCGACGTGATGTACTAAAAATAAGAGCAATATGAAAAAAATATGTATGATTATCCTGTGCAGTCTGTTTATTTCTTCTGTTATTGTCGCTCAGGATACAGAAAAGGAAAGTGTTGAGTTTAAAACTCCATCCGGATTAAAAAGCGATCAGCCGGAATGGATGAAAAAGTATGATTATCGGGAGGTTCGTGAGATGTTTGATGATCCTCCGATGTTTTATGCCCCTCATACCTTTTGGTTTTGGGACGATGTGATTAAAGACGAACATGCGGCGGCGTCCATGGTCGAAGAGATGGCTAAACAAAAGTTGAATCCCGGATATGCGCATCCCCGTTCGGGATTTCACGAGTCGGTAACGGCTCTTCCCGTCGAACAGTATCTTGCTGATCCCTGGTTTAACAGTTTTGGCAATGCATTGCAGAAAGCAAAAGATAAGGGGTTAACGCTTGGATATTGTGACGAATACAACTGGCCAAGCGGACATGCTGCCGGTAAAGTGTTGGCGCAACATCCCGAACTTGAAGCCAGATATCTCTCGCCGAAACGTTATTATGTAAGCGGGAAAACGGAAGTAAGATATGATTCTGTTGATTTTGCAGTAGCCGGAAAGTTAATCAACAAGCAACTTGACGCGGCGTCGTTGCGTGTGATAGGAGAAGGAAACATTATCAAATGGACTGTTCCAAACGGCGACTGGATTATTTATACATATACAAGAAAATATCATCAGGGGATGGATGGAGGAAAGGTAAACTATCTGGATCCGAAGTTAATGGAAGTGTTTATACCCTTGGTTCACGAACAGTATGATAAACATTTTAAGGATGAGATGGGGAAAAATATTCCGGGCGTATTTGTCGATAACGAAGGCGATTACGGATGGAAAATGGCATGGTCGGAACATCTTGCGAAACAATACCAAAAGAAAAAGAAACGCGATATACGCGTATGGCTGCCCCTGCTTACCGAAAAAGATAAAGACGGCTTATTTGTTGTTGCGCGGTGCGACTGGTTCGACGTTGTGTCGGATGTGTATAATGAATGTTACTTCGAGCCGTTAGTTGGCTGGTTGAAAGAGCGCAATATGTATTACATCTCCAATTTATGGGAAGAATCGTTACAACTCCAAACGAGCGCCGTGGGCGATCTTATGAGAACGACGCGCTGTGTGACAATGCCCGGAAATGACTGTCTTGAAATGAAGTCGCAGGAGGTGCATGATTTTAAAGAAGTGCAGTCTGTTGCGGAATTTGAAGATCGTCCTTTGATGAGCGAAATTATGGGAGTGGCAGGCTGGATTCAAACTCCGGAAATGATGAAAATGACAATTAATTCGATTACTTCATTCGGGGTAAATCATGTTGTGCCTCACGGGATTTCCATGAACAGGCAAATAGAAACAATACCTTTCCCGACGGACTGGTTTACCGAAAATCCATACTGGAATTATTTACATTACTGGAACGATTTTGCCCGCCGCGCAGCCTTCGTCACACGACAAAGCAGCCTGGTAGCAGATGTACTTTTAGTCAATCCGCTCGAAAGTGTCTGGTCTTTTTCGGAGAATTATTTTTCGGAAGGAAACAGTCCATGGGACGAACGCGCCGCTGAAGCCGACAGGGTTTATGCAAACGCTATGAGGAAGATGAATGAACAGAATACAGACTTCCTGATTGCCGATAAACATTATTTGTCGAAGGGCATCATACAGTCAATAAACGGAAGTACAAAAATAACTGTCAATAATCATCATTTTCAGGCAATCGTACTTCCTTCTACTCATGTTATTCACCGGTCGTCGTTTGAGAAAATCTTTGCATTTGCAAAACAGGGCGGATTAGTGGTCGTATTGGGAAAATTACCTCATGGCTCTCCTGAAAAAGGTTTGAATGATAAAACAATTATAAACCTTGCAAATGCTTTGAAACAGTTTGCAAACGTCATTTATCCGGCGTCCGGAAAAGAGAAAACGGAAGACATGATTGCAGTTCTGAATAAAAAGATGAACCCGCAAATACGCCTCGAAAATGCAGGCAGACTGTACACTGCCCAACGAAAAACCGGTAATACGGACTTATACTGGTTTGCCAACAACACCGATACATTAAAACATTTTACGGCATGGCTCAGGGATGCAACAGGAACAGCCGAAATATGGGATTGCGAAACAGGTGAAAAAAAGGGAATAGCGTCAAAAACGGAAAACGGATATCAAAAAGTCGCTTTGACTTTACATCCATTCGAGGCTTGCTGGCTGGCTTTCGACCCGGACATAAAGACGCCTGTTGAAGTAAAACAACCGGAAACGCTTCAAAGGGAAAGGGCTCTGAATACGAAATGGACGATTAGTTATCCGGATGTGGATGCGGTTTTTAAAACAACGGCAAAAGTGTTGTTTTCAGATGATTCATTTGCAGATACGGCAAAACTGCGGGCAAAATATGATGATTCAAACTGGAATTATTATTCCGGAAAAAATAAGACTGACAGTACGCATACTTATATTTATTGGAGGATGAACATTCCTGTTGGTGCAAAATCCGTTACAGTTCCTGCCTTCATGCTGGGTAAGACTGTTTGTTTGAATGATAAAATGATGCTTGTAACAGATTCGTTAATCGTCTTACCGCCGGAATCCGGTTTGTTATCGTTTGCATTAAACTGTAAAGAAGAAAAATTGTCTGTCGCTCCTTTCAAATTTACAGTCGGAACAGCGGAAAACAGAGAGTTATCCTCATGGTATTCTTACGGTCTTCAGCAATATACAGGATTTTTGGAGTATGAAACTTCGATAACAATAGATGATATTTCATCCGAAATTTTCATTGATTTAGGTGAAATCAAATACATTGCCGAAGTTTTTATTAACAACAAACCGGTAGGAACACGCTTATGGCATCCTTTTAAATTTGATATTTCCGACGCCGTGAAACAGGGTGAAAACAAAATCAAAATCCGAACAGGTAATATTATCGCCAATAAAATGTGGATGAAAGATGACCTGGGAAAACTTCGTACCTGGGGATGGCAGGGAACGCCTGACCTGAGACAGTACGATGCAGGACTGTTCGGACCGGTGAAACTGATATTCACAGAAAAACGGACAAAATAACTGTAAAAAGATTGTATAGACGTTTGTTTCGGGTATGCATCCGGACAGTCGTTTAATATTTTTATTCTGTTAAATCTAAAAACAAATGAAATATATGAATTGAGGTTATTATTTCTTTGTTTTGATTTATTCTTATATGCTTCGATTGAAAACTGTGTTTAAAATCATTAATTTGCATATTTAACAAATATTCGTCTGTTAAATTGCCAAAATTTATATCGCCTTCTATTTGTAAAGATTTGATTTCGCTTTTCAGTTTAGTTATTATTTCTTCCGGCGTATTGGAAGTAACATACCCCAACATGCCGCCAAAAGGTAAATTTTCCGCATATTTATTGATAAAAAAGCGGTATAACCCACCATCTTGCCCTTTCGTTTTAGACTGCGTATAAATATATGCCTTTATTTTTGTACTGGTTAAATCTATTGGTTTACATTCAAATACAAAATACTTACTTTGCCAATATGCCGGATTTTCAAATTTCAAATCGTAATATCCAACTTCGTAAGATTGATTTCGTGCTTCTGTGTTCACAGTGAAACCGCTATATCGAAAATCTTCATCTTTCTGAATATCTCTGCGAATAAAATCGGTAATATCTTCCTCTTTTTTAGTTTTTAAAGTGTTTTTTTGTTCCGATGAAATATTTTTGTAAAATTTTGATATAAAACCGAATATCTGTGTAATGTTAAAACTGTCACCAGAATATACAGAAAATTCATGCATGTTTTTTTTTCTCATAGACATATATTCTTCTGATTGTGAAGTAGAAGACGGTGTATATGCAAATTCTATATTACTCATTCTTATATAATTTATCGATTTCCACTCTTGCATCATCGAACGCCGCCGATTCTGTCCAACTTTTGACTTTGGTATCTTTGATTATATAAATACAATCCTCTGCATAAATGCGCTGCTTCAAAGCAAGAATAGGCGAATTGCCAACTTGCTTTAATAGTTGATAATTAATAACCTTATTTACTTCTTTAATCGCAGGTAGATTATCGTTATGACCTAATGTAATTTTAATTCCGGCAACATCAAAAGGCAAATTGGAAGAACAAGAATATTCCATACTGATAATTCCTGTTTTCAAATACCTGCGAATGGTTTTATCAAATATCGAGCAATAATTTTCCATGTTTTTTTTTGTCACCTTTTGCGTATTGGGAATAAAAAAGTCGGAAATTCGTTGTCGTTCAATATAAGTCAAATCGTATAAATCATATACCAATTCGTTGATTTCATTTTCTTTTTCTGTGAAAGAATAAGTACCTTCACATATTACCGTACTCAATTGTTGTAATTGACGAATAATCGCCGTATTATTTTCAATATTTTTGGGGATTGGTAATGATAGAAAATCGTTCGAATTTATTTTTGGAAAAGAACCTTCCACTCTTTTCCTTGATTTTACTTTCCAATAATATTGGGCTAATTTGGAATTTATAATTGCAGTTACTAATGGATATAATTCGTCATTTTGTAGTTTCAATACATAAATATCAAAGGAATAATAAATTTTATCTTCTACAAAAGCAGCACGCACGGCATTACTTGTTCTATTCCAAAGAATTTTCCTGTCTTCATAGATTTGAATGTCCCTTTTTCTCTCAAAATTTGGCAATTTATCGGGAAGAAAACGCTCTTGTCCTATAATAGAAAATTCTTTTAAATTCTTTGGTGCAATGTATTTAATAGAATACTCCATTGATTGAACACTTCTGGAATATTTATCTTTAAAAGTTTGGTAAAGTTGTTCTTTTTGAGTTTCGGAATAATTGCTCCATTCTTTTTTACTTATAGAAAACTCTTTACAGGCAGATTGTTCGCCAACTAACTTCATTCCTTCGTGAACAAATGGTTTTCCCGTCGCATCCTTTTTTGTTATATCATATAATTGTTGGCAATTACTGTTTGTCAACAATTTTGAAATCATAGAAATATCACTTTTGCTACCAACTAAGAAATCTCTAAATGCAACTTTTTTACTTAAAATATCATTGTTATATATCTCAATCATATCATCTTGCTGCAACAGGATTGTTTTAAAAATAACGGCAAAACTGTTCAATTCCGGCGCAATGTATTGAAATGTTTCTGAATTTGTTTTTTTCTGAAAAATAACGATACACGCAGGTTCTTTGGCAAATTTAAATAAGATTTTTTTGATTTTTGTCAGTTCATAAAATTGAAGCAGTGAAAAATTTTCGAAGAAAAATTTTTCAAATCTGTCGGAATCATTTTGAAAATTAGAGCTGTTCATCACAAAACCGTATCGGGTATTACTACCCTCCCAAAATTTTATCCTGTGAAAAAATGCTTGAGAAATTTGTTTGTCGGAAAAATTCTTTTTGTATTTATTCCAGTATTGCTCATTGATAGTATTTTGACTGTCGTTTGTATCTTTGCCTATGATAAACCACGGCGGATTTCCGATAATATAATCAAAAGTCTGATCATTAAATGCGCCATATTTGCCTTCTATCAAAGCATTTTGTTCTTTTATATTATCACTGAAATCAACGGAAAACAAAGTTTTAGATGAATTATCCTGAATAAGTTTAGTTACAAGTTTATTCAGTTCTTCTGCCGGAATATCTTTTAGCACTTCCAAATATAATGAGAATACAGCTAATCGAGCTGCCGTATTCTCTAATTCTATGCCAAAAATATGGTCTTTAATAAATTGTAATCGTTGTTGGATTTCTTCATAAATGTTTGAATATTCAGGGAAATTATACATTTGTCGAAATGCCAAAACCAGAAAAATACCCGATCCACACGAGGGGTCCAATACTGTTCCCGCCTGTCTTTTTTCAATTACATTTTCGACAATCAACTTAGCCAAACCTTCCGGAGTATAGAAAATACCTTGTTCCGCTTTCTTATTATCTAAAAATATCTGATAGATATGACTAATAAATTCTACGGGAATAATATCAAACTGAAAATCGAATAAAGAAAGTTGCCCGTCGGGACTTGTTCCTTTTATTGCATTCGCTATTTCAATCAAGGCATTGTCTAACAAATCGCTATCTTTGATTTCTGGTGTTTCAAATAATTTATTATTGAATGTTTTATTTATTTCAGAAAATAATTTATTGATTTTCTGAGCATCTTTTTGTTCAAGTAAGTCTTTGTAATAAATATATGGACTGCCAAAATTTATTCTATAAAAGTCAGAATTGATAATTTTCTTATCTTCAAGAAATTTAACAAAAAGTGTGCGGTCAATAAGCGCTTGTACAATTCCGCCACGTTGTTTTTCGTCAGGCAATGAAGATAGATAAATAGCATCTAAATGCCCTCGCAAAGTTGTTAATGTTCTTACTAATGCTTCATCAACGGTTTGGTGTTGTTTTTTTATTCTGTCGAGAGCATCTTTATATTCTATCCAAAAAGCGCCGGTAGTAATATGTTCTTTGCTTATTTTATTTAGCAATTCCGTATCTTCTGTATTTGAAGATATGGAAATTTTGTCTATTGTTATTAAATCCTGTTTGGGAGGCGTATTTACATATTTAATTTCTACCGTATTATCATGTTCAATAAATAATAAATCCGCATTATTTTTATTCCAAATATATTTATGAAAATCCCGTAGATCTTTATCTGAAAGATTATCGGTAATAATCCAATAGAAACGAGTTTTTACCAGTTTACTTTTATCATAATAAAAAATATAATTTATGAAAGCAAATGATTTTTTGATTTCCTGAAGCATAAAATCAGAATCATTGGCAATATCATTACCAATAAACCTCATTTGTTCTAATATTTTGCTTTTAATATTATACATTTCCTTTTTCTATTTCCTTTTCCACCATATCTTTAGCTTTGTCTAATAACCGTTTACTTTCGTTACAAAGGTAAAAACTTTTTTCGATATTCTCGGCATTTTTTTGTTGAATATACAAAAAAATAACCTTTAAAGCGTATTTTTTCCTTATACGGTTTTGTTTTTTCTTTTTTTAAATTTTGCCATTCCAAAATAAATTATTACCTTTGCACCGTTTAATAAGAACAGATTAGAATATAAATGGAAGAAATAAGTAGCAATAAAACAGGAGCTTACTCGGCTGAAAACATACAAGTATTAGAAGGGCTTGAAGCAGTTCGCAAACGTCCTTCGATGTATATCGGCGATGTAGGTTCCAGAGGTTTACACCATTTGGTGTATGAAGTTATAGACAATTCAATTGATGAGGCGCTCGCCGGTTTTGCAAACAATATCGAGACTATTATCCACAAAGACAATTCGATAACCGTTACCGATAACGGACGCGGAATCCCGACCGACTGGCACGAAAAAGAAAACAAGTCGGCGTTGGAAGTCGTTCTGACAGTGTTACATGCAGGCGGAAAATTCGACAAGGGAAGCTATAAAGTTTCCGGAGGACTGCACGGCGTCGGCGTTTCGTGCGTAAACGCTTTGTCGATCGATTTGGTCGCAACCATCAAGAGAGACGGAAAAATATTCCAGCAAAAATACAGCAAAGGCGCTCCGCTCACTTCAGTTGAAGTAATCGGCGAAACCGACGAAACAGGCACAGAAATACATTTCAAGCCTGACGTCGAGATATTTACCACCGTAACAGAATACAATTTCGAGATACTGGCGGCACGCATCAGGGAATTGGCGTTCCTGAACAAAGGCATAAATCTCAGTCTGACAGACGAAAGAGAGCAAATATCAAACGAATCCGAAAACGGCGAAGAAGTTCAAGGCTATCGTTCCGAAAAGTTTTATTCCGAAGCCGGTTTGTCCGAATTTGTTGAATATCTTGATTCTACGAGAGAAAAACTGATTGAAAAAATCATTTATATCGAAACCGAAAAAGCCGGCGTCCCCGTCGAAATTGCAATGCAATACAATCTGGGATTCAACGAAAACGTACACTCTTACGTAAACAATATCAACACCATCGAAGGCGGCACGCATTTGACCGGTTTTCGCAGAGGATTGACCAGAACGTTAAAGGCTTACGCCGATAAATCGGGCATGTTAGCCAAACTTAAATTCGATATCAGCGGCGACGATTTCCGTGAAGGACTGACTGCCGTAGTATCGGTAAAAGTCGCTGAACCACAGTTCGAAGGACAGACAAAAACGAAACTCGGCAATGGCGACGTTTCTATTGCTGTCGATCAGGCGGTAAGCGCGGCGCTGGAAAACTATTTAGAAGAAAATCCAAAAGAAGCAAAGAGAATCATCGAAAAAGTCATACTTGCCGCAACTGCCCGTCACGCAGCGCGTAAAGCCCGTGACCTTGTGCAACGTAAGGGAGTGTTGTCGGGCGCAGGTTTGCCCGGAAAACTTGCCGACTGCTCCGACCGGAACGCTGCCAACTGCGAAATATTCCTTGTCGAAGGAGATTCGGCAGGCGGCTCGGCTAAACAGGGCAGAGACAGAGTGTTTCAGGCGATAATGCCCTTGCGCGGTAAAATCCTCAACGTCGAAAAAGCAATGGAACACAAGGTTTTCGAAAACGACGAAATAAAAAACATCTATCAGGCGCTTGGCGTTACCATCGGCACCGAAGAAGATTCGAAAGCCTTGAACCTCGACAAACTCCGTTATCATAAAATAGTGATTATGACCGATGCCGACGTGGACGGAAGTCATATCGCCACTTTGATCATGACATTTTTCTTCCGTCACATGCAGGAACTGATACAAAGAGGATACTTGTATATCGCAACGCCTCCTTTGTATTTAGTTAAAAAGAGCAAGGAAGAGCGTTATTGCTGGACAGAAGAAGAACGGAGAACCGCAATCGAAGAAATCGGAAAAGGTAAAGATTCGGGCGTACATGTACAGAGATACAAAGGTTTGGGAGAAATGAATCCCGAACAGTTGTGGGAAACAACCATGAATCCGGAAAACAGAGTTTTACGTCAGGTTTCAATCGAAAACGCATCGGAAGCCGACCGTATATTTTCGATGTTGATGGGCGACGATGTTCCGCCTCGTCGCGAATTTATTGAAACACACGCAAAATACGCTAAAATTGATGCATAATAAACAGGTTAAATTAAAAAATTATGGAATGAAAAAAGTGGTTGTATTATTTTTGACTTTTATGTTGTGTACAGTTTTTATGTATGCAACATCCACGTCGGGAAGTCAGGTAAAAAAACAGGACAAAAACGTTCATAATTACAGAATTATGCTTCCAAAAATCAATGTTGACATTAAAATCTCCCCTGTGGAAATCATAGAATTGCCCGACGTAGGCGACAGATATTTTGACCTTGACGAAGATTCAGGCAGTGAAGACGTTATCCCTGCCGACGACCTCTACGCTATCTGGGATAACCTGAAAGTCAATCCGTACAAAATTCCTTCCGATTCGGTTTTGATTAGCGACAGCGTGCATATTGACCTTAGTGGATTCAAATATCCGTTGGCGAAACATCACAGAGTGACGTCCGAGTTTGGTCCGCGTCGCTACAGGTTTCATCATGGCATTGATTTAAAAGTGTATAAGGGCGATTCGATACTCAGCGCCATGGACGGAATGGTCAGGATAGCCAAGAGGGTCGGAGCTTATGGAAATCTGATAGTTATCCGACACAATAACGGTCTGGAAAGCTTCTACGGTCATCTGAGTAAAATACTTGTCAAACAGGACCAAACGGTGAAAGCCGGCGATTTAATCGGTCTGGGCGGCAGCACAGGCAGATCGACAGGGACGCATCTGCATTTCGAACTGAGATATTTAGGACAGTGCGTCAATCCTCGCGATCTGGTTGATTTCGACAGTCTTTGCGTCAAAAATGATACTGTCCTGCTGACACATCAAAATTTCGATTATCGCAAATCGGCTCTTGCCAAATCCATATCGTCGGGACGAATCTGGACGGTCAGAAGCGGCGACAGCCTCAGCCTCATTGCGAAACGTACGCGAACATCGGTGAGACATCTGTGCTATATGAACGGAATCACAACAAAAACTATCATCCGTCCCGGCAGGAAGTTGCTGTATTAAAATGGTTTTGCGATGGGAAAAGTAGTTATAGATTTTAAAGACGTGGACGTCTGTCAGAAAGACCTCAAAGTGCTGAGCGACGTCAATTTCAGCATGAACAAAGGTCAGTTTGTCTATCTTATTGGCAGAGTTGGGAGCGGCAAAAGTTCGTTGATAAAAGCTATAACCGGCGAAATTCCCGTGTATAAAGGCGAGGCTACCGTGCTGGATTTCAAATTGAACAGATTGAAAAGCAAATATATTCCCAATCTAAGGCGAAAAATCGGCGTAGTGTTTCAGGATTTTCAATTATTGACCGACAGGCACGTGTACGACAATCTTGCGTTTGTCCTGCGTTCGACGGGCTGGACGAATAAAGGTGAAATTCAGGCGCGTATCGAAGAAGTTCTTGCCATGGTCGGATTGTCCGACAAAAGCGATTCGATGCCGTATCGTCTGTCAGGCGGCGAGCAGCAGCGTGTAGCGATTGCCCGCGCCATGCTGAACGATCCCGAAATAATTCTCGCCGACGAGCCTACCGGAAATCTCGACCCCGATACAAGCGCAAATATCATGTCGATAATCCACGAACTGTCGAAAACATTCGGGATAACGGTACTTATGGCAACTCATAACTACAACATTCTCAAAAACTATCCTTCCGAAATACTGAAATGCGAAGACGGTAAACTGATGAAAACAGTGATGCCGTCGGAAGAAGATCTGAAAAATAAACTGATAAAGTTCGGTTTGTCGAGAGGATACGAGTATGAGCTGGTCTATCAGACAGTTATGCGAATGTATGGAACGTCCGGTTTTGAGTTATAATGCTTGCTAAAGTTAAATACGATGATTAACTTTTTTGTTTTACTGTTTGCGTTTTCGTTGATATTCCTGTCCGTAACAGAACGATTCCGGAGTTACTCCAATCTGATGTGTTTGCAGGGAATACTGCTGTTTGCTATCTCCTTTTTTCTGCTTAAAGAAATTAACTGGCTGAATCTCCTGTTTATCACAGCGGAAACATTGATATTCAAAGCGATTATAATTCCATTCCTGCTCTATCGCATCATCAACCGGACAGGAGTAAGCAAAGTACACAAATCGGCGCTGCCAATATTCTATCAGTTGTTACTCACGATATTGGCTTTCTTCGTGAGCATCGGCATCGCGTTTATGTTCAAAGACCCCGCAATAACGCCTTCGTTTTTGATAATATCTATCTGTACAATGCTTTGCGGCTTACTGTTTATCATCGCCCACAAACGGATTTTTTCACATTTGATTGGTTTCCTTGTACTTGAGAATGCTGTGTTCCTGTTTTCGATAGCAGTAGGCGCCGAAATGCCTATCCTGATAAATACGGGAATACTTATCGACCTGATAATTACTACGCTGATATTAAGCGTGTTCCTTACCAAAGTCAATAAACATAATCCAAACCTCGAATCCGACCAGTTGACGCAGTTGAAAGACTGAAGGAAGAAAAATATGATTGTTGCGGGATAATATAGTTTTGAATGCCTGTACACTCGAAAAATGTTGGTAATGACTAATTTCCGAGTATTATATTCAATGTTGCAGACAATACTTTTTCGTTAATGTCGCCGAGTGGAGTATCGTCGTATAGCGGTTCCGTAATTTCGACGTCGGGCGTGATCGAAATATCCGTATTTCCCGCCTTGTTGGACACCTGCATCACGACGGGAACAATTGCCCAGTTGTTTATTCTTTGTTTTTCAGGCTCATCCTCGTACAAACATATTGAAAACATGTTGCGTCCCGCTGTTTTATTACCCACAACAACCACATTCATTGAGAGTTTCAAACCATTGACAAGTATTTCACCCATTACTCCCGTTTTCGAGGAAGTCAGGACAAATACTCTGTCGAGTTGGTTGCCTATATTGTTTAACGCCTTATTATCAATCACATTGGTATAATACAGATTCAAATAATCGGCGCCTGATTCTTCACTGATAGTTTGCTGTAAATATTTGTTGTACTGATATTTCGCAAATATTTCCTTAGTATCCGGATTGGGTACAATCAACGACGCCATTATCATGGAGTTCATAATATCTCCTTTGCTATTATATCGCAAATCAAGTATTAATTCATTAATATTCCGGTTTTTAAACTTTTCGAAAACATCATTCAACAGCATGTCATACTCTTGCGACAAATCGTTGTTATCGGAAATGAACGAATTGTAAACTAAATAACCAATTCTGCGGCTATCGAAATCGTACACAGTGTCCAAAAAGACAGGGCTTTCCGCAAATTCGGCAATAGAAATCTCATAATTTGTTTCCGCACTGTTTTTGTCCCGGACGGTCAAAATATGTCTATCAACCATCTGTAAAATCAAATCCTGACAATTATTTTTGGATAAACTTGTTCCATTGATTTTTGTGAAGACCATGCCTCTTTTCAAACCTGCTTCGTCAGCCGGCGATTTGTTCACGACGTATGTGATTTTACCCAGAACGTCGCCGTCGGTGGAATACAGAAAATAAGCGTATCCTGGCTTTTTATTTTCAGACAACTTTATTAACAGCAACTTAATATTGTCTTCAACATACGAACAACTGTCTTCGGGAACAATCAACCGTTGAAAATGCCGTTCGGGATTTTCGTTTTTGTTGATTCCATCAGTGCGAATCCGTTCATTCCACAGATAGTAACGTTTCATGTTTTCCTCTATCCACGAGTTTATTACCTCATAATCGGAAACAACGGGAGTATCATTTTTTTCATGGCAGGACAGCATTGACAATAAACATACGAATATAATCAAGCGTCTCATTTTATTAATTTTACTGACTGTAATACATTATTTTTTTCACTATCGCCCTGCTGCATACGGGACAAAATTCTGCGTTGATGCTGTTCATTCTGCAATTTTGTTTTGGGCTGTAAATGCCTTTGGCGACATATCCTCCGCCTTCGAACACGCCAAGCGCATCCTTATATTTTGATTCCCGCGGCGTTGGAACGGGAATATCCTTGTTGGTCATGTCTTCCCATTTTGAATCGAAATCAATTAAGGTCGTGATATTTGGCTCCCATGGCTCGACGTCGAAGCTGTAAAAATCGGAATATGCCACTTCCGAAGTATAATATTCGTCGGCAAGACCGGCGAAATTATGTCCGAACTCGTGGATAGCCACCATATTAGCAACCGAATTACCGGACGTAGCCATGGCGTACCAGTTGTAGAAACCTCCGCCGCCGTATTTGTCGCTGTTGACGAGGATGAAAATAAAATCGTAAGGTACGTTGGCAGCCAGATTGTGTATCTGCTTGTTGTCGGAAGTGGTCAGATACCTGTCGATATCGAATGAATAAAACGAACTGTTTAATATGGTATTGCGATATATTCTTGCGCCCGGAATGTCTGTTCCCGATTCTTCGGAAACACTTGATACGGCGTAAATATTGAATCGGTCTTTGTATTCGTTAAACGGTGACTGTGAGAGGATATACCCCGATATCGCCGAAACGTCGCTATGGAATTTCGGCATTTCGTCTTTGGCGTATCCTTCGGCGATAAAAGCAATGTCCACATGGTTTGCGTGGTCGCCGTTGTCGGTCAATTTTTTCCATTCGCAGGGAGTGCGAAGTTCGGGACGAATGAAATAGTCTGCAGGGTCGATTTCCAGCGAAAAAATTTTGCTGAAAAGACCTGTTTTAGTGTTGCGTTCTTCGATTTCGAAAATGACTTTGGCAACAGGAAACGGCGTGGTAGCTGTGCCTGACATTGTGCGGGCGATGGTTTTGGCTTCCGCTGTAGTCTGCCATTCCTGAAACAGCGTACTTATTCCTTTGCTATACAACAATATACCGCTTTCTTTGTCGTACAGATTATACCTGATATTTCCCATATCGTCTTTATTTTCAGGCAACCGTTCCGGTCCGCCCCAATACGGTTCTTTGATTAATTCGTCAAAAAATATTTCCGTTTTTGCGCTGTTCCCGGCATAAAAATAATCGATTCGGAGTGTTCCGTCCGAAAAAAAACGGTCAAACGAACTGCCGTAAGCAGATGTGTAAACCATTGTAAACCACAATACATATAAAAGTGTTTTCATTGAATAATAAATTAATTTATAAACATTTTTTGCTGCAAATTTACAACTAAATAATTAAAGAACTCCAAATTCTGACAAAATAACAATAATTTTGACTATTTGTTGATTTTTGAGGAGAGTACAACATGTATTTATCCAATTTGCAATCATTTTAATTGCTTTCGTATTATTTTTATTTACAGTTATTTATATAAAAAAATAATATTTTTTTCTGAAATATTTGGCTGAATGAAAAAAAGTACATACCTTTGCACCCGCAAAAGAAAAAAGATGGCCGGTTCGTCTAGGGGTTAGGACGCAAGGTTTTCATCCTTGAAACAGGGGTTCGATTCCCCTACCAGCTACAAGTAAAATGTTTTTATAGAATTATTTAGTTATGGCAAATCATAAGTCTGCAAAGAAAAGAAGTCGGCAAAATAAAAGCCGCAACATACATAACAGGTATTATGCTAAAACAACAAGAAACGCTGTTCGAGCATTGAGACATACCACTGAAAAAGAGGCAGCTCTGCAATTGTTGCCCAAAGTTTCGTCAATGTTGGATAAACTTGCTAAAATCAATGTTATTCATCAAAACAAGGCAGCAAACCTGAAAAGCAGTTTGGCTCTGCATGTTAACAAATTGGCATCTTAAGTTTTTTTAAAGTTAATATATTTAGGAATGTTTGTTCGCTCGCGGACAGACATTCTTTTGTTATACACGGTTCTGTTCAAATTTTTTCAAATCCAAACCTTTTATAGCCGCTTCGACAAGTTCCGGCAAACGGTCGGGCGTGCAGGCAAAACAGGATATGCCGAGTTTGCTTATTTCGGTGGCAAGATTGACGTCGTAATCGGGTTTTCCCCCGTCCGACAGAGCTAAAAGAGTTATCACTTTCACGCCCTCTTCGTGCATTTCGGACAATCGCCTTAACAAACCTTTCCTGACGCCGCCTTCGTACAGGTCGGATATCAGGATGAACATTGTTTTGCGCGGATTTTCGATTAAAGTCTGACAGTAAGTTACTGATTTATTGATGTCCGTACCACCGCCCAACTGTATTCCGAACAGCATGTCCACGGGGTCGTTGCGGCAGAGTTCGGTAAGGTCGGTGATTTCGGTGTCGAAAGCAACCACGTGAGTATCAAGCGAAGGCATACTCGCAAATATCGAACCCATCACCGACGAATAAATGATGGAATCGCACATCGACCCGCTCTGGTCTATGTCGAGGATTACCGTCCATTCTTTCTGTTTTTGAGTACGTTCGAAGAAATAAAACTTTTCGGGAATCAAACGTTGCCTGTCCGAATCGTAGTTTTTAAGATTGCGGTTGATTGTCCGTTTCCAGTCGATTGCCGAAAAGTTGCTTATCGGCGAATGTGATTTTTTGTTAAGCGCTCCGGTGACTGCCTTTCGCAAATCGTTTTCCATACGTTTCATGATTTCGTCGACCACGCCTTTAACTAATTCTCTTGCCGTTTCTTTCGATTTTTCGGGTATCTGACCTTTCAAAGCCATGAGAGTGCCGACCATCGAAATGTCGGGTTTGATATTTTTGAGAGTTTCAGGCTCTAACAACAGTTTTGTCAATCCTTTACGTTCGATTGCATCCGCCTGTATGACGCTCACAACGTCTTGCGGAAAAAACGTCCGTATATCCGTCAGCCACTTAGCCAGATTGGGCATCGAACGACCCTTGCCGCCCTGCTTCGATTTGTTTCCACTACTGTCGTCGCCCTCGCCGGAATCGTATATCGCAGCCAGAGCAACGTCCATAATAGACTGTTCTTCTGTCAGCACGACATCGTCAAACGCTTTGGAATCAGCGCCAAGTATCAATCTCCAATGAGCCGTTCGTATATCCATATATTTTAGATTTTTGATTTACGATTTTTGATTTACGATTTTTGATTTACGATTTACGATTTTTGATTTTTGATTTACGATTTATGATTTTAGATTTATGATTTTAGATTTGCATCCTAAGGGCAATCAACAATCATATATTCATTTATTTTAGATTTGCATCCGAAAGGCAATCAACAATCGTAAATCTACAATCAACAATCTACAATCAACAATCTACAATCGTAAATCTACAATCGTAAATCTACAATCGTAAATCAACAATCGTAAATCAATTTAGTCCTCTTTTCTCCAGCAAATATTTCACTTTCGGTTCTGCGCCTCTGAACGTTTTATACATCTCCATCGGTTCTTTTGTGCCGCCGTTTTCGAGAATGTTTTTACGGAAC
>JAISXV010000129.1 GCA_031270335.1 Prevotellaceae bacterium
GGAAAAAGTAGAACAAAAGCGCCAGAAAATGTTGAGGAACCGGTATTTATCAACATAAAGACGGATTTCGGATTCAAAAAAATATTCGGAAATAAAGCGCTGTTAATCGCTTTTTTGAATGCGATTTTGAACAAAGATATTGTAGAAATAGAGTATCTTCCGACGGAACAGTTGGGTTATATCAGAGAAAATCGCAAGGCAGTGTACGACGTTTACTGCACGACGACAAACGGGGAACAGTTTATCGTAGAAATGCAAGCCTCTCCGCAACTGTATCTTATTGAAAGAATATTGTTTTACATGGGTTATCCGGTGATCAATCAGGCTCCGAAAGGAAAAGTAACGATAACCAATAACGAAGGCAAACAGATAGAGGTTCCATGGAATTATTCTATCAGCGGAATATATATGATATGTATTCTGGATGGCATTATATTTCCGGAAGAAGAAGCGAAAGATATTGTCGTAGAACAGATGAAAATATTACGACAGCGAGCAAACAAGGTCTTTACCGACAAATGGCAAGTGGTGACAATCGAATTGCCGAAATTCAATAAAACGGAAAACGAACTGAAAACTGTAGAGGACAAGTGGCTCTATTCTTTTAAGAACATGGAAAAATTACCCAAATGTCCAAAGAACTTAAATGAAAATATATTCAACGAATTATACGAGAATGCAAGAATAATTAATTTAACAAAAAGAGAAATGAAAGCATACAGTAAAAGCGTTTTGGAATACGACGACGTGATTCTTGCCGTAGAAAGAGGTAGAATCGAAGGTGAAAATAAAGAGCGCATTAAGATTGTCCGAAACTGTTATAAAAATGGTATAAGTATTGAGCAAATTGCCAAAATTACAGGTGTCGCAAAGCAAGAGGTAACAGCCATTTTAACGAAATCGTGAATTACAGAATCTTTGCTCTCGCGTGAAACAGTTTTTTTACATATTTTCATTTGTGATTTTTGTGTCGCTGTCTGGTTATGCCGATGCAAAGGATTACAGGTATATTGATTCGATTATGCGAGTTTGTCCTGTGCAACAGACACGAAATGTGGAAAATATCGCAAAATATATCGCAAAACAATTTGTTTCGGACAGCGATAAATTGCGAGCGGCTTACAGTTGGGTCGCTCAACACCTCAGTTACGACATAAGCAAGATGTATGCCGGACTGACCTACAAATTTGAAAGCGAAGTTGTTAAACAGGTTTTACAAACCCGCAAAACCGTCTGTTTCGGATATGTTGTAACGTTCAAAGCTATTGCCGAAAGTCTTGGATTAAAGATAATTGTCGTCAAAGGATACACAAAACAGAACGGCAGAATCGACGCTATTCCACATGCCTGGTGCGCCGTCAAGTACGGCAACGAATGGCGCGTGATCGACCCGACATGGTCGGCGGGATATCTTTCGTCCGGCGTGTTCCACAAACGATTCAACGACAAGTGGTTTCTTGTGCGACCCGCCGACATCATCGAATCGCATATTCCATTTGATCCGGTATGGCAGTTTTCGTATTTTCCCGTGAACACCAATGAGTTTGCCGCCGGACGAAAAGCCGATTCCATCACTTCGCGTTTTTTCAGCTATCCCGACACAATCAAGGCTATCGAAAAACTTTCCGAAAAAGAACGTCTTATCTCCGAAAACAGGCGCGTCCTTTCGATGAACGACATTAGTAATAATATGGTTGTCAAATATATCGACAACAATAAAATGCTTGTCGAACATATCGTGAGCAATGAAAATGTGGATGTGTACAATAAAGCTGTAAGCCTTTACAATGCAGCGAGTTCGCTGTACAATAAGCAAAAACTGCAAACTGCGCGGCTGAAACTGAACGAGGCTTCGAATATAATCAACGACATCCAAAATCCCGACAGCGATATGTCTGTTTCAATCAGGAATTTGCGGAAAATGATAAATAAACTGGAATCACAAATAGAAAAAATGTTATGACAGAAAAACGACAGCAACAAACAGGATTTTCGAGACGGCGGACTGTGGAAGTAAAAGCAGGTCAGGTCGGTATCGGCGGCGACAATCCCATAAGAATACAGACAATGGTAACAACCCCGACGTCGGATATTGCAGCGACAGTCGAAGCGTGTATGAAAGTCGCCGACGCGGGCGCCGAATTAGTAAGAATCACGGCGCCAACAATTAAGGACGCCGAAGCTCTGGGAGTTATCAGGCAGGAACTGAGAAAGAAAGGATACGGTATTCCACTGATTGCCGACATACATTTTAATCCCGACGTCGCTGAAATTGCGGCCAAAAACGTCGAAAAGATAAGAATCAATCCGGGAAATTTCACCGATAAACAGGCAATGCTGAACTCCGGCGAAGTCGCAGATTTTGAACAGCGTTGGGACGATGATTTGTCAAAATTGCGGACACGATTTGTAGCGCTTCTGAACGTTTGCAAAGAATACGCTACAGCCTTGAGAATCGGTTCGAACCATGGCTCGCTCTCGGGACGGATAATGTCGAAATACGGCGACACTCCCGCAGGAATGGTCGAATCGGCAATGGAATTTTTGAGGATTTGCAAAGACGAAAATTTCGACAATGTAGTCGTTTCGATGAAGGCAAGTAACACGAAAATAATGGCGTCGGCATATCGGCTTCTGGTCGTTGCAATGGACGCCGAAGACATGCACTATCCTTTACATCTGGGTGTTACCGAAGCCGGCGACGGCGAAGACGGAAGGATAAAATCGGCGGTAGGAATCGGAAGCCTGCTCGCCGACGGTCTTGGCGACACTGTCAGAGTCTCGCTGACCGAAGCTCCTGAAAACGAAATCCCCGTCGCAAGAGAACTTGTCCGCCATGGGTGTACGACTTTTGGCAAAAATAACGGTTTTCATGAAAACCTGAATTTAAGTTTTGTAAAAACCAGCAATTTCCATAAAAATCATGCAGTTATTGTGATTTCGGATTTGTCGAAACTGAATCCCGTTAATGCGTCCGATATCGAAAGTCTGGGATTCGGTTCGCAGCTTGACAGTCCGGCGCAAAACCCTGTTCCCGACTATGTTTACACCGGATCTTCGATGCTGACGTTCGACAACAGCGAAAATCCGGCAATAATAGACGACAGCAATGAGAATTTCATATTCTTCAAATACACAATGTTGAACGTGTCTCTTTTGGCGTGGTTGCACGAAAATCGAAACAGGACGCTTGTTGTTTCGTTCGACGACGCCCTCAGCATAGCCGAACAGCGCTCTTTTTTCCTCGACCTGCAAAAAAACGGAATCGACAATCCTGTCGTTATCGCACGGAGTTACAGCGAAAAAGACTTCGAAAAATTGCAGATAGCGGCAGCCTGCGATTTCGGTGCGTTGTTGATTGACGGATTCGGCGATGGCGTGATGCTGTCCGCCGAACCCTGTATTTCGCCGAAACTTGTCGCCGACCTTTGTTTCCGGATCCTTCAAGCCGCAAGGGTAAGATACACACGCACAGAGTATATCGCATGTCCGGGTTGCGGACGCACTCTGTTCGACTTGCAGGATACATTGCAAAAAGTCAAAACAGCAACGTCGCAATTCAATAATCTGAAAATCGGGATTATGGGCTGTATCGTGAACGGTCCGGGCGAAATGGCTGACGCCGATTACGGTTATGTTGGCTCCGGTCCCGGAAAAATCACATTATATAAAGGTAAGGAAGCAGTGAAAAAAAATATACC
>JAISXV010000175.1 GCA_031270335.1 Prevotellaceae bacterium
ATGAGCGGAAATCCTGTGTTTGAAGGCTGGTATGCCGATCCCGAAGGTATAATCTATGATGATACTTACTGGATTTATCCGACATACAGCGATAATTACGAAAAACAGACTTTTTTCGACTGTTTTTCGTCAAAAGACTTGGTTACGTGGACAAAACATGCTTCTATCATTGACACTGCCGAAGTGAAATGGGCAAAAATAGCGATGTGGGCGCCGTCCGTAATCCGGAAAGGCGATAAATACTATTTCTTCTTCAGCGCTAACGATGTACACGAAGGCGAAACAGGCGGGATAGGCGTTGCCGTCAGCGACCGTCCCGAGGGTCCGTACAAAGATTTGCTGGGTAAACCGCTTATCAACGAAATCGTGAATGGAGCGCAACCGATAGATCAGTTTGTTTTTAAGGATGGCGACATATATTATATGTATTACGGCGGTTGGAGACATTGTAACATCGTCAAATTCAACGATGATTTCACCGCTCTACTGCCTTTCGACGACGGCGAAATATACAGGGAAGTTACTCCGCAAGGATATGTCGAAGGTCCGTTCATGTTTAAAAAGAACGGTAAATACTACTTTATGTGGAGCGAAGGCGGTTGGACAGGTCCCGACTATTCGGTAGCATACGCAATAGCCGATTCGCCTTTCGGACCTTTCGAGCGTGTCGGAAAAATATTGCAGCAGGATTCGATCGTTGCCACCGGCGCCGGTCATCATTCGATAATGCACATTCCCGATACGGAAGATTATTACATTGTCTATCACCGTCGCCCGCTGAACGACAATATGGCGAACCATCGCATAACTTGTATCGAAAAGATGACTTTCGACAAAAACGGATTCATCAATCCGGTGAAAATCACTTTCGAAGGTGTGAAAGCAAGGTCGTTATCGTATTAACGATATGTTAATGAGGTATTTGACATTATGAATTTTTCAATTCTCAATTAATTTGTACTTTTGCGCCGATTTTTATAGTAAAGATAAGGTATGTATCAAGATTTAAGCGAACAGGAGATTAACAGGCGCAACTCGTTGATTGAATTGGAGAAACTCAATATTCCGGCATATCCGGCGCAGGAGTTTGAGGTGAATTGCACAACAGAAGAAATAGCCGCCGGATTCGACCCCGAAAAGGGTAATTTTAAAGATATTAGCATTGCCGGACGTATCATGGCAAGACGTGTCATGGGCAGCGCTTCGTTTTTCGAACTTCAGGACGAAAAAGGACGGATTCAGGTGTATGTCAAACGTGACGACCTCTGTCCTGACGAGGATAAAACGATGTATAATACCGTTTTCAAAAAACTTTTGGATATCGGCGACATCGTTGGCGTCAAAGGTTACGCTTTTATCACCCAGATGGGCGAATTGTCGATTCACACAAAAGAATTGACCGTCCTGAGCAAATCGTTGAGGGTCTTGCCGATTGTCAAAGAAAAAGACGGGAAGATTTTCGACGCTTTCACCGACCCTGAACAGCGATATCGTATGCGTTATGTCGATTTGATTGTCAATCCTCATGTAAAAGAGGCTTTTATAAAGCGTACAAAGATAGTAAACGCCATGCGGCAATTTTTCAACGACAGGGATTATCTCGAAGTCGATACGCCTGTGTTGCAGTCGATTCCGGGAGGAGCGACCGCTCGTCCTTTCATCACGCATCATAATGCTCTGGATATACCTTTATATTTACGTATCGCAAATGAACTGTATCTCAAAAGGCTGATAGTGGGAGGATTTACGGGCGTGTATGAGTTTTCGCGCAATTTCCGTAACGAGGGAATGGATCGTACTCATAATCCCGAATTTACCTGTCTCGAAATTTATGTTGCCTACAAAGATTACAAGTGGATGATGAACTTCACTGAACAACTTTTCGAAAAGATTGCGATGGAAGTAAATGGCTGTACGCGTGTGAAAATCGGCGACAGCGAGGTGGAATTTAAAGGTCCATACCGCCGTTTGCCGATGCTGGAAGCAATCCGCGAATATGCAGGCGTCGATATTTCGGGAATGGACGAAACACAGTTGCAAAACACTTGCAGAGAGTTGGGCGTCGAAATCGACAGCACAATGGGCAAGGGAAAACTGATCGACGCTATCTTCGGCGAAAAATGCGAACATCATCTGATTCAGCCTGTGTTTATAATTGATTATCCGGTAGAACTCTCGCCCCTGACCAAGAAACATCGCGATAATCCGGCTCTCACCGAACGTTTCGAACTGTTTATCGGCGGAAAGGAAATCTGTAACGCCTATTCGGAACTCAACGACCCGATTGATCAACTTGAACGTTTTAAAGATCAGGTGAAAATGAAGGAAAAAGGCGACGACGAAGCAATGTTTATCGACATGGATTTCGTGCGTGCACTGGAGTACGGGATGCCGCCGACGTCGGGAATGGGTATCGGAATCGACCGTTTAGCGATGATGATCACGGGCGCCGCTTCGATTCAGGATGTGCTGTTTTTCCCGCAGATGCGTCCCGAAAAGAAGGCCGCCATCGACGAAACAGAGGCTTACGAAGCCATCGGAATACCGGCAGAATGGGTCGCCGTAATCCAAAAAGCAGGGTTCACAACAGTGAAATCGCTCGCCGACGTCAATCCGGGCAAACTGTTTAACGATCTCTGCGGTATCAACAAAAAACAAAAACTTGGATTCAAGAATCCTTCGCCCGACGAGGTGAAAGAATGGACGGAGAAAGCAATTGAGAATTGAGAATTGAAAATTGAAAATTGAAAAATTAATTAAAAGATAAATACGATAGATATATGATAAAATTAAAACCATTTAAAGCAGTCCGTCCGCCGAAAGAGTATGTCGAGGAGATTGCGGCGCGTCCTTACGACGTCCTTAATTCCGTTGAAGCAAAGGCGGAAGCGAGTGAAAAATCGCTGTTGCACATCACTAAACCGGAGATAAATTTCGACCCGATAGCAAACGAATATTCTGCCGAAGTGTATGCAAAGGGTAAGGAATGTTTCCGTAAATGGCTCGAAAACGGCTGGCTGTTTCAGGACGATACGGAAAAGTATTACATCTACGCGCAAACCATGGATGGCAGAACTCAGTACGGACTGACAGCATGCACCAATGCCGAAGATTACGAATCGGGAAAGATAAAAAAACACGAACTGACGCGTAAGGATAAGGAAGACGACCGGATAAGGCATGTCGATGTGCAGGATGCGAATATCGAACCTGTATTTCTTTCGTATCACGATGTGGATGAGATGAATATCCTTGTTGCTTCGATTGTCGAAACTCAAAGCGCCGAATATGATTTCACTTCGTCCGACGGATTTCGTCACCAACTCTGGGTTGTCGATAATCCGGAACATATCGAACGGATTACCAAAATATTCGAGGATGTCGCCGCCCTGTATATCGCAGACGGACATCACCGTACAGCCGCGGCTGCCGCTGTCGCAAAGTTACGCCGTCAGCAAAATCCGAATCATACCGGCAACGAGGAATACAACTGGTTTATGGCTGTCATTTTCCCCGAAAGTCACTTGAAAATAATCGATTACAACAGGCTCGTCAAAGACCTTAACGGATTGACTGCCGAAGAATTTATCGACAAACTGAAAGAGAATTTCACCGTCGAAAAGAAAGACGTCGCAACGCCTTACAAACCTGAGTTTTTGCATAATTTTTCGATGTATATCGGAGGCTCGTGGTACTCTTTGACGGCAAAAGAAGGGACATACAACGATGCCGATCCTGTAGGCGAATTAGATGTTACCGTTCTGTCCGATTTAGTACTGGATAAGATTCTGGATATTAAAGACCTGCGCACATCGAAAAGGATTGATTTCGTAGGCGGTATCAGGGGACTTGAGGCGCTGAGCAAACGGGTAGATTCCGGAGAAATGGCGGCTGCTTTCGCTCTGTATCCCGTGAGTATGCGGCAGTTAATCAA
>JAISXV010000179.1 GCA_031270335.1 Prevotellaceae bacterium
TAATTGATTGCGTCGGAAGGGATGTAGTTGACGCCATTAAACCATTTGGCAGCCTTGTACCACTGATTCGCTCGCTCGACAGTCCAACGCCCGCCCTGAGCGTAAATGCCCGATATAAAACTCAGGCTTATTAACAATAAAATGACTACTTTTTTCATATAATTATTTTCTTTATTTCAATCGTAATATGGAATCATTTATGACACCTTTTTACGCCGCAAAGGTATATAATTTTGGTAAAATATAAAAAAAAGAGCGCATTTCGTATTACGGGTGCATTTCAAATTGTCGTTTTTGTTACATACAAAAGAATAGAAAAAAATTACTATAACCGTACAATGTAGCCTGAAAAGAGAACTGTCGGCAACGGAATGACCCGTTGCCGACAGCATCATATTAAATTGACAATTATCAATTAACAAGGAGTTTTCCCAGCAATTCGTCAAGATTTTCGCCTCGCAGGTTTTTTGCTACGATGACGCCGTTTTTATCTATCAGGAATTTGTATGGAATAAGACGGACGCCATACGTTTTGACGCCTTCGCCTGCCCATGCGTCGAAATCGACTAATTGCGTCCAAGTCAGACCGTCTTTTTCTATTGCGTTTATCCAGGCGTCTGTTCGATGGTCGAGGGATACGCTGATGAGTTCAAAGCCTTTATCCCGATATTTATCGTAGAGTTTCACCAGGTCGGGATTTTCTTTCCGACAGGGAGCGCACCATGACGCCCAGAAATCAATCAACACATATCCGCGACCAATAAATTCCGACAGATAAACGTTTTTTCCTTCACGTGTCCGGGCTTGAAAATTGGGAGCTTTTTTTCCTATCGCCACCCTGTCGATATTTTCAGCTAACTCGTTAAGCGTTTTGGTATATTCCGTATCCTTGAACTTCGGGTCTAACAACAAGAGATTTGTCTTGATTTCGTCAGATGAAAGACGGTATGAATAGTACCGATAAAACACATACAAAGCGGCGAGAGACGACGGATGTTCTTTCAAAATATCGCCGACAGGCGTCCGGAATTTACCTGAAAATTCTTTCAACAAGTCCTGTTCTTTTGATCCTGTGACGATTGTGTTTTTAAACTCGTCGGCAGTATCAAGTTCCACTTTTATAGGGTTATTATCCAGAAAGATGATAAACGAATGAAAAGGATTTCCCGAATTGTCGATTGCCAGACCGTATATTTCGGGAAGTTTCACCTCGTTGGTAAACTTAAACGTTCCGTTAACGATATCGGTTGAATCAATGTTGAAAAACGACTTGTTTTCATAACGTTGCAGATATATTTTACCCGATGACACATCTTTCACCGTACCCGACAAGTTCAATCTGTCGGGATTTTTTCCGCACCCTCCAATCAGAAGGATAACAATAATTAATGTAAAAAAATATTTCATTGTAATAGCAATTTATTTGTCAATATTTCGTTATTTGGTAAAGGAAACACATAGCCTTCGTCGTCGGGACCGACTTCGCGTGAAGTATAACTGCTTCGCGAGGGTTTGTCGGGAAACGTCAGTAAATCGCGCAGGACGTCGGTTGTACGGAATCCTTCGCCAAGCAATTCGATACGGCGTTCGATGCGTATCGTATTGAGTATTTCGGCTTGAGTCAAACTGTTTGCCGGAAATGAATAATCGGCGTCCGAACGATGGCGTACGGCTTGTAGCAGAGCGATTGCTTTATTGAGATCGCCGCCGCGGGCTTCGGCTTCGGCATAGTTGAGCAAAACTTCGGCATAACGAACAACAGGGATATAGTCAATTGCCGGACTCACTTTCGAGTATTTAGTGAGATAAAACAAGTCGTCTTTCTGCCGGACAAATTGACGACGGGCGTCCGTGTCTTTCCATTCGATATTGCTTAGTATTCCCGGTTCGGTGTGGTTTAAAGCGTAATTGGGAGCGCTGTTATACACCGTTGCCAGAACCGAGCCTGAGGGCGGATCGGAAGCAGACATCGGCATCGAAAAAATTGATTCCGTTGTAGTGTAATCAGAAGAGAATATTGTTGTTATATCGTCGTGCAACCTGTGTTCCACGCCCGAAGCCGCTGAAAAGGGCGGTTGATTTTGCGCTACGATTTTGCGCGCTTCTTCTCTGACTTTTGCGAAATCGTGTTTACTCAGATACACTCTTGTTTTTAATGCTATAGCTGTGTTTTTATGCGCCCGTGTAGTATTCAGCAATGCGGTAGAATACTTTTCGGGCAAAAACAGTTCGGCTGTATCCAAATCGTTGATGATTTGTTGATAAATCACACTCACATCGCTACGCTCCAGGTCGTTGTTGGCGGACGTCGATTCGGGTTTCAATCGCAAAGGCACGCCCTTGTTATTCCCGTTATTGTCGATATACGGACGTGCATACGTCGTTACCAAAGTAAAATACGCTAAAGCTCTTAACAGCCGGACTTCGCCTGTATAGTTTCGTTTGAGTTCGTCGCTAATCAGCCCTTCTTCGGACTTCGCTAATCCGTCGATAAGGATATTGGCGTTGTTAATCACTCTGTATGCCTGCGTCCAGATGCTGTTTACCTCGCCGGTTGTACTCGAAAGATTTTGCTGCCATGCGTAACCTCCGCCCAGCGAGTTTTCGGTGAGGCAGATAAATTCTTCGCCTCGTAAATCGTTACAGTGCAGAAGTCTTCCGCTGTATAAATCCGAACTTTTAAGAGATTTGTACGCTCCATTGACAAGCGCTTCAATTCGTTCCGTAGTTTCGAATATACTCGCCGAACTGAGTGATGTTTCGGATGTTGTGTTCAACGAATCGTCGCAGGAAAATATCAGTAACAAAGTTGTTATTCCTGCCGTAATATTTGCTATAATTTTGTAAAAAAACTTTTTCATTGCTGTTTGTATCTTAAAATTTAACATTAAGTCCAAGAGTAAATGTCCTGCCGAGACCTGCGGTATTGTATTCGATTCCGGGCGTGGTGTTTGAGTTGCCGTTGGCGGACACTTCGGGATCGACTCCGGTATATTTCGTGAGCAGGAAAACATTGGTTATCTGTCCGTAAATTCTCACCGAAGTTATCTTTGCGAAAGAAAAGACTTTCGATGGCAAGTTGTAGGCGAATGTAAGATTTTGCAATCTCAGGAAATCGCCTGATTCCACATGTTCCGCAATAGGCAACGAGCCACCGAACGAAATTCTGTCGCCGTTTACTACTCGCGGTATGTCGGTTATTTGCCCCGGAGTAGTCCAGCGTCTCAGTATATCGGTTGAATTGTTGAAAAATATCTGGTCGGTCAAAGTCGAACGTGTACGGTTCATGACCTTGTGACCACCGGCGTATGTAAATCGCAGATTCAACTCGAATGACTTGTAACGCAGATTGCTGTTCAATCCTCCGTACCATTTCGGCAAAGCGTTACCGAGAACATAATAATCCGTGCCTGTCAATGCTGTAGCCTGACGACCGTCGAGATAATGCCATGCGCTTATGCCGTCGTATTGCACCTTTTCGCCGGCGGCGTTGAGAAATATACGTTTCCCGTTTTCGGGATTTACGTTCAATGATTTCAGTCCGTATAAACTGCCGATGGGTTCGCCTACACGCGTTATATTTGTGTTTCCGCTGCCGGTTGCGCCGATGATATCGTCATTTCCTTCGGCAAGCGAAGTAACTTTGTTTGTCAGATAAGTGTAGTTGAATGAGATATTCCACGACAAATTTTTCCGGGCTATCACTTCGCTGCCGATGCTCAATTCGACGCCTCTGTTGTAGAGCGACCCTACGTTGGCAAGTATAGTGTTGTTTGGAATGCCTTTCGAAGGCGATTGCGGAGTGTTTAATATCAATCCGTTGACGTTGTTGTTAAAATATGCGAATTCGATATGAATACGATTTTTCAGGGTATTGAAATTTAAACCGATATTGGTTTGATTGCTGGTTTCCCAACTCAATTCGGGATTTCCCTGCTGGCTGATTGCCCATGTCGGAGCGTTGCCGTAGAGTGAAGCGGAATACAGGTCGTAAGAACTGTAGTCGTTCGACAGATTGCCGTTACCCACGCGTCCCCAACTTGCATTCAATTTCAGGTCGCTGAGAATTTCCGGCGATATGTGTTCTTTGAAAAAACTTTCTTCCGACAATACCCATCCTGCCGAAACTCCGCCAAAATTGCCATATTTCCTGTCTATAGCCAAAGCCGAATTGCCGTCTCTGCGGAAATTTCCGGTGATATAGTATTTATCTTTAAAATCATAACTTACGCGTGTGAAAAACGAAACAAAGACTCTTTTTCCCAGACTGTTTCCCGAAGCTGTGATATTTCCCCAACCTCCCTGATAATATTCGAAAAAGTCGTCGGAAGCCTGTGTTGCTCTTGCGCCCCACGAGGAACGAGTATTTGTCTGCAAATCTGACCCCAGTAATAAGGACACATGATGCAGATTGTTGAAACGGTCGTCGAATCTGAAAGTATTTGTCCATGTTTCGTGTTGCCGCAAATCGGATATATTTGTTGCCGAGCCTTTGGCGCTATACGAATCGGAGCCGAGATTGGGGCTGCCCCAGATATTATCTTCATGGTCGAGCCTGTCGAGCGCATACAGCGTCTTCAGTTCTATCCGATTCAGGAAATTGAGCGTAATCGCAATATTGCCGTTGAAATGACTGTTTTCCGAATTGTTGGAAGTGAGCGCAAACAGCGAAACAGGATTGTAAAGGGGGATATTCGCCGTATTGTTGCCTTTGCCGAGAGTGCCGTTGCTTGCCGGATTGACATTGAATGTGCCGTCGTCATTATAAGCCTGTACGTTGGGCGGCAAAACAAGCGCCAATCGCGTCGCTCCGGTAGTAGTCATCGATTCGCCGGGCAAACTTCCCGAATCGAACGACTGATTGGTGTTGATGTTATACGAAGCGCCGCCGGTCAGACGTAGCCAGTTTGTCACCTTATTATCCAGGTTGAAACGAACACTTTTGCGGTCAAAATCGTTGCCTGCCAGAAAACCTTCCTGATTTGAATAATTAACCGAAAAATAATAATTAACCTTTTCGCTCCCTCCCGAAACGCTTGCTGTATGGTTATGAGATACCGCCGTACGATAAATATAATCGCGCCATTTAGTATCTACCAGCGACCCGTCGGGATTGTATTGCGGAAAATAAGCGTCGGGATCGTTACGTCCGGCTATTTCGTTACGGTTTGCGATAGCTTCGTTTTTAATATCCATGTATTGCTGAGCATTCAGCACTTCCGGAATTCTAACGGCGTTGGTAACTCCCAGCCAGCCGTCGTAACTTACCGTTGCACGTCCCTGTTTGCCCTGCCGGGTGGTAATCAGGATAACTCCGGCGGAAGCGCGTGAGCCGTAGATTGCGGTCGAAGCAGCGTCTTTAAGAATGTCGATTGATTCGATATCTGCTGGATTGATGTCGCTCAAAGGATTGTTCGAAGCATGAGTTGTCGAAATATTTCCGGTGGTCACAGGGATGCCATCGACGACTACAAGAGGATAAGAACTTAACGAAATAGAATTTACTCCTCGTACCCTCACTATCGGCGCTGCATTCAACACTCCGGTCGGAAGTGAAATGCTTACGCCCGCCGCCTGTCCCTGCAAAGCCTGTTCAAAACTCTGTACGGGAATATCTTTGACTGCGTCGCCCTTGATAGCGGCAACAGCTCCACTGATTTCTTTGCGCTTTTGAGTGCCGTAACCAATTACAACAACCTGTTCCAGCGAGTTGTAATCTTTATTCAGCAGAACGGCGACAGCTTCTTCGGCTTCATAGATGTCGATTTCCTGCGTTCTGTAACCGATATATGTAACGATCAGCGTTAGCGGAAGTGATTTACTAACGGACAGTTCGAACTGTCCATTGACATCGCTCACAACGCCTTCGCTGCCCGATTTCACGGATATACTCGCTCCGATAATAGCATCTTTTGTATCGGCGTCCAATATTGTCCCGCTAATCTTCTGCTGAGCGAATATGTTAACCGACAAAAACAATGTAAATAATGTTAAAATAGTCTTATTCATGTTTTTCTAATTTTTTTCATGTTTTTTAATTAATTCTTAAATCTTCGAAATTCTCAACAGGTTCAGTGAAAAACCTTCACCCGAGGGGCAAAACCTTTCCCACGTCGTAGGGAGACTTTCGCCCGACGGGTGAACCGATTTTTACTGATAAAATGACAATTCTCTGTCTTAATTCTCAATTTTTAATTTTCAATTCTCAATTAATAAAATCTTCCTCCTCCGATACGGTCACCGAGCAGGATAGCGTTAATAAAAGTACGTTCTGTTGCGTCCCATATCCCGCGGAAAACCGGGTCTTCGGCGAAGAGGATAACGTTACCGCCGCCGCTGTTACGGATTTTTATCGGAGCGAAACGTTTGAACGCCTTTTTGTCGGCGGGTTCGAGATGACCGTTGAGCAGAGGCTCGCCGGCATATCGGGATACAGGATTGATAGTGTCGTTTTCGATGGGGATAAACGGCAAACTCTCCTTTATCACCGGCAGTATTTCGCTTGTCAGACCGAAAGCGAGCGGGTGTTTCAGATTGATACGCGTTTCGAAGATCGAAGTAGCGAGTCGTCGTCCGGTGAAAACCGGCGTTGTTGTTGACGCCGGCGCTACAGTTTGTCGATTGCCGATATTTCTACCCTCGCCGGCGGGTTCGGCATTGTCGCGCGCCAGCAGCGTGGACAGCGCCCAGCGACTTGCCGAATTGATTGTGATAAGCGTACCGCCGTTGCTCAGCCAGTTTTTCAGCGACTGAATCGCTTGCGGAGTGAGAAACGAATATGCGCCGCCTGCGAACACAATCCTGTTGAACTCGTGCAGGGGAACGCGTCCGAAACTGCTCGATTCGATCCTGACAACCGGATATTTCAGCTTTTGGTCGAACAGATGCCAGACCTCGCCGACTTCGGTGGACGAAATATCGCCTCCGGTAACTATCAACACTTTCGGCTTGTTGATTCTGCGGAACGAACTGCTGCCGAGGTCAACACCTTTGACGCTGTATCCCGTCGCAACGGATTCGACAGTTACGCCTTCGTCGGCGCTCAAATCGCGAAGCGTCGCAAACAGTTCTTCGGACGACGCCGGCTGATTACTTACGGGAATCAGCAGTGTTCCGTTTGGAAAATCTTTTGTTCCCGTCGCCGTATTCACCGAAAACGGCTGAAACGCGGTCTTGACAATCAAGTCTTTTTCGAGCAAACGGAACAACAACTGCTGACTTTTCGATTCCCTGAAATCTATGATATATGCATAGTTAGATTTTTGGAAAGCCGCCGGAACATTCTTTTTAACAGCATCGACTTTAGCTCCTTTGGCAGGATTGGCGAGCGTGGCTTGCGACAGACCGGTCGAATATGCCACCGAAAAACCGGCTCCATAACCGAGTTTGCTTGCGTTGTCGTAGCCTTTTTTATCGTCAAAAATAATCTGGACGAGAGCGCTGTTTGGCTGTCCGGCGGGGATGATATACGATTTTCCCTTTTCGAACTTAATCCCGTTGACGGTGACGTCCTGATTGTTTTCGTACACGTCCAGACGATGCGCCAACAGCAGATTGACAAACTTGTTCAACCGTCCGGCGTCGTACGAATCGCCCACAATAAACGACTTGTTATTCTTCAAGCCCGTCGAAAAAAACTCCTTTTGCAAATCGAAAAGAGCCTCGCGGTTTTCGTTTGCCGCATCGACGGTGGCAAGACTTGCGACTAACTGATTGCGCAAAGTGAAAGCGAATGTCAGCAGACCGTTGTCGGTGGTTTGCTGCAAGCCTCGCGACGAAGCCTGTTCGAAGAGAATCCCAACGCCGCCATTATAGTCGGGATATGTCGAACCGAAATTCGGGTTTTTGTTGTCAAACTCCTCTTTGGTGTAATAAAAGGAGCCGATTTTGTCCAATGCTTTTGAATAGTTTATGGCAAATTTAGCATTCAACTTGTAGGTCGATTGAGGAACAAAACGGCTCTCGTTACCGTCGGGATTCGTCGGCTCGAAAAAGAAAGAACTGCCGGCGCCCATTTCGTGATGGTCGGCTTGCACATGCGGCAGCCAGTCCTGATAGAACGCCACTCGCGCCTGACTTTCGGGATGAACGATATTTACCCAATCCCTGTTCAGGTCGAACCAGTAATGATTGCCGCGTCCGCGGGGCCAGCCTTCGGTATGTTCGCGGTCGAGCGGACTGCTGTTGACAACATTCACTCCGGCATTCGAATTGACCCACGAGGCAAACCGTTCCTGACCGTCGGGATTACGTACCGGGTCGATAAAATAAATACCACCGTCGAGTTCTTTTTTCACAAAATCGTTCTGAGCCGCCACAAGATAATATGCCGACAGCAGCGCAGCTTCGGCGCCGGAAGTTTCGTTGCCATGAACGCTGTAGCCAAGGAAAACAATCAGCGGCGTAGCGACGGTTTCACTGTTCCTGACCTTTTGCCGCTCGCGCTTGATAGCGTCAAGTTTCGCAATATTCGCTGACGACGACACAATCAATATTTTCAGACTTCGACCTTCGTGCGTGCGACCGATTTCGACGATTGCGGCACGGTCGGACAATTCCGCAAGTTTTTCGAGATACGCATTAATACGGTGATGTTCGGTGATTCGTACTCCGGTTTCATATCCCAGAAACTGCTCCGGCGTCGGAATCTTTGAATCGAAAACAATGGATTTGTCGAAAAAATAATCCACCTTTTCCGCTTTCGCAATGCCTGCTACAAAAACCAGCAACGCTAACAACAAATATCCATTTACTTTTTTCATGATTATATCTGTTTATTTATTGGTTAGTAAATTGTTTTGATACGCCAGGGTTTTCTCGTCCACCCGGAGGAATCCGAATTGATGATTAAACTTTTGCCCTTCGGTGATAATCCATTTAAGGAAATGTTGAGCGCCGGCTTGTTCGTCGTCGTAAGCGAATCCGATGTTGAGGACGGGAACGAGTTCGACTTTTTCGTTTTCGAGCAACGACAGCGTCTCATCCAGATTTTCGGATTTGATAACTTCGAGCTGATCTTTTTTCACGTCAAGCGGCAACACTGTGATATTGTTTTTCAGTTGCCGGTTGTTCAAATCGTAGATATAACTCAGATTGTTGAACGTAACGCCTGTCGGGTCTTTGCCGATAGCCTGAAGCAGGTAAATGTCGTCGCCCTGAATCTTTTTACCGCGGAAATCGGAAGCTGTCTGTCCAAAATACGAGGCAAAAAACATTGCTCCCGAAGTCTTGCCGCTTCCCGAATAGACGGTCAACTGCTCCTTGAACTTGTCTTTCGATGAATCTTCGTCTTCGAAAGGGTCGTCGGCAAAAAAGATTCGTTTCAGTTCTTTTTTACCGAATTTTTTCTTAGCAATCTGTTCGTAGAGCGGATTTGCTTTTGTGGTTACGGGTAACAGCGCCGACCGTCCGACGTAAGTAATCAGTTTACTGTTGTCGTCGTTTTCGTTTTCGGCGTCAACGTTAGTAACGACGCGGACGTCAATATCGGCGGCATTTTTCTCCGCCCACTTGACCTGTACGTCCGGATTCGTTTTGTTGTACTCGGTCACCCATTTTTCGAGTAGAGGCAGTGTGTATTTTCCACTTTCGATGTATATCGCACGAGCCTTGCCATCACGCCCGTCTTCGGCTTTTGCCGAATGATTCAACGCTATGCTTATAAGCGTTATTGCCAAAAATAATTTTAGAGTATTCATTTTTAAATAATTTTATAATTCTTAATTTCTTTAATTCTTAATTTATAATTAACTGTGTTGTCCTGTTGACAACTTATTTTTATATATGTAAAATGGAGATTTTAATGTATGCTGCAACAGCAGCACATTCGGGGAAGATTTAGTTGTAAACGGCGTGATACAACAATTTGCCGGAGTATCCGGAGCGCTTTTCGATTCTTTTCTTTACTGTCTTTTCTATCTTTAATCATCATAATTTAACTTTAATTCCGAGTGCAAAGGTAAGGGCATCGAAAATACCCTGCAATACCACATTTATGGTATTTTTTAGTTATTGCCGTTAAAGCGTTGATTTTATGCGGTAATCTATACGACGATTTATACGGCGATCTATCGTAGAGACATCGTAGAGACGCAAAATATTGCGTCTTTACAGCGCGATCTATGTGGTGATTTATGCGGCAATTCATTGTAGAAACGGTTTAGCATTCCGTTAGGAATGCGTCGCTCGGTAGAAAACGGTTGTTGGGTTCTCCTCTTGCATTCCGTTAGATAACGCCATTTGGCACAAAAGCACGAGAATGTTCACATTATCAAATCGATACATCATGTTCATTTTTATTAGTGAGATTAATAATATCAATATATT
>JAISXV010000197.1 GCA_031270335.1 Prevotellaceae bacterium
AGCTTGGGAAAATGCAAGGAATAATATGAATGCTAAAATAAATTGGCAATTTACTACGGAAGATGCGAGAATAAAACTACTTAAACTTTATCCGACATTTAAAGAGTGACATGACACTACGTGTGCGATTGGTGGATAAACGAACTCGCTGCCGGCGAAGACAAAGCTGTATGGCGGTATCCTCTCCAAAATCCGCACAGCTACCTGATAACAAGTTTCGAAGCATATCTTGACCATTATATTGCCACCGGCGACAAAAACTATTTAGACGCAACAATGGGCGCATGGCAATTGATTCACGACAAATGGGAACATGTGGGAGGAAGTATGGCAATCTGCGAAAGTCAATGGACTACAGACGCTAACGGCAATCGCAGCCAGAAAGGACACGACCATGCGCATCCTCCACACTCGTATTACCTGACTTCGTATGGACATACCGGAGAAACCTGTGGCAGCGTATTTTGGATAAAGTTCAATCAACGTTTTCATCGTTTATTTCCAAATGAAGAAAAATATGTCGCCGAAATCGAAAAGTCTATTTACAACGTTATTTTAGCTAATCAGACAGAAAAAGGATATATACGCTATCATGCAAACATGCAAGGCAAAAAAGAAAATCCGCGTTCGGCTCATAATACATGCTGCGAAGGTCAGGGAACACGTATGCTCGGTTCGTTGCCGGAGTACATCTATTCCATTGCTCCCGACGGGCTTTACGTCAATCTTTACGAACCTTCGTCTATCAATTGGAAAATAAAGGAACAAGATGTAAATCTTACGCTTGACAGTAATTTCCCGTTTCAGTCGCAAGTCGGTTTGAAGATATCCGTTTTGTCGCCCGTGAAGATGAATCTCAGAGTGAGAATACCGTCGTGGGCTACGAAAAAAGTTGAAATATCCGTGAACGGCAAGAAATATACCACAGGCAAACCCGGCACATACGCCGAACTTTCGCGTAAATGGCAAAACGGCGACAAGGTCGATTTCACATTGCCCGCCGATTACCGGATTACACAATACGAAGGCGTTGATACTGTTGCAGGTTACGAGCGTTATGCTGTAGAATATGGTCCTATTCTTTTAGCGGCGACAGGAGGCGACAAGGCTCCTCACGAAATCGAAGCGTCAAATCTCGAAAAACGATTGATTCCCGACAAGTCTCAGCCTTTGCATTTTTCGGTTGCAAACGATACTTTAACTACTTTTATGCCGTACTGGATGATTTCGGATCAAGTGTTTTCTGTTTTTACTCTTGTGAAGATTGGATCTCAAAAACAAGTCCGATAGGAAAATCGGCTGATTTTCGTAGAAAACTAAAATTATTTCACAAACATGCTGTAATACACATTATCGAAAGTTCCATTTTCGCACATCAGCACAAGTTCTTCGAGGATTTTATCTTCGCCATGTTTGTCGTACTGAGTTTTGAGGTTGTTTCCGAACAGACGGGCTATGCCTTGCCAAAAAACCGCTTTGAACCCGCCTCTAAATTCTTTCAGGACAGAATATGACGTTTTACCCGTTTCTCTGTCAATCAGTCTGATTAGCATACGACCCTGTGAGATTGTCAGGTTTCTCAAAGGAGCTTCAAATTCGGCAAAAAGTTCTTTTTCGAGTTGTTTGACTATTGTTTTTTTCTCCTTGTTGCTACCGGCGAGTTTATATTTGGCGTCTAATTCAATCATTTTATTTTTCGCTATTTGCGAATAAGGATATACCTTTTTCAGATTGTACACCATTCGACGGTATTTTCGATAATCTTTTTTGTTTTTCCAGTGAACGATATATACCGGAGGCAGCGTTTCGATGTAAACTGTATCAACATATTGAGGAAAAAACTCCGCTTTTACTTCAATAACATTGAAAAACAATACAAATAAAACAAACAGCCTCCAATATCTCATCATTCATCACTATAAAAAGTTGACTCCATTGTCCGCCAGCACATCCGAAATAGTCTGTTTAATAACATCTTCGTTATCACGCGGACAAATCATAAGCACATCATTGGTATCAATAATAAGATAATTATCTAACCCTTTGATAACTATCAATTTGTCGATATTATCCGAATTGATCATACTGTCGGAAACATCAGATAGATAGGTCTTTGCATTTTTCACAGCATTACCGTCGCCATCCTTGTCGAGCTGCAGATAAAGCGAGTTCCATGTTCCGACGTCCGACCATCCGAAATCGGCGGCAAAAACAAACACATTTTCAGCCTTTTCCATCACTCCGTAGTCTATAGATATGTTGTAGCACTGCGAATATGCTTCGAAGATAAAACGGTCTTCCTCTGAAGTATCGTATTTGTCCATACCTTTCGAAAATATGTCGGCAATATCGGGCAAATGTGCCGACAGAGCTTTCTGTATGGAATTGAGACTCCAGATGAAGATTCCTGAGTTCCAGTAAAATTCGCCGCTTTCGACAAAAACTTTTGCCGTATCAATGTCGGGTTTTTCGGTGAAAGTCCGCACTTTACAGATAGTATCCTTACATCCGGGAGCATCGTTTTTTTCGATTTGTATATATCCATAGCCTGTTTCGGGACGTGTCGGTTTCAATCCGACCGTGACGAGGGCGTCGCTGTTTTCGGCATAAGCCAAACTATTGAGCATCACCTCTAAAAACAGAGTGTCATTGAAAATAATATGATCCGAAGGCGTTACGATAACTTTTGCGTCCGGATCTTTTTTCATCAGTTTGTACGTCGCATAAGCGATACATGGAGCTGTGTTTCGCCTCATCGGTTCGCATAACACCTGATTTTCATTGATTTCCGGTATTTCGTCCAACACCAGATTTTTGTAATCCGTTCCCGTCACAACAAGAAAGTTCTGAGCGGGAATAATCCTTGCAAAACGTTCGTAAGTCTGTCGTATAAATGTTTTTCCGACGCCAAGGATGTCGAGGAACTGTTTGGGTTTTTTCGTTCTACTCAGGGGCCAGAACCGGCTTCCGATTCCACCCGCCATGATTATACAATAGTCATTTTTATTCATTTAGTATATTCTTTTTAAATTATTATCATCGGGCAAAGGTAATGAAAAATTTATAAATCAAAACCACAATACGAAAGATTGAAACTTTTGTTACATATCGGGAAATCCGAAATATCCTGATTTCTGACCGCCAAAGCAAGTCCGAACCAGTTGTGCAGCGAAGGGTCTTTTATCTTGTAGAACGATATTTCGCCCGACGAACCGGTTATTACACTGTGACATACTTCGCCTCGCCAACCTTCGGTCAACGAAAAACACAGTTGGTCGGGTTTCAGCAAAGGACTGTATCCGGGCAACGAAGAATCTGTTCCGCCTGTCTGTTCGAGAGCGTCTAAAAAGATGTTTATTAAAGCGTACGACTGTTCTATTTCCGACATTCGCTGTTTCAGACGCGATAAAATATCACCCGTCTTTTCGACGGTTATATCATTGTTTATTTGGCAATAGTACTGAAACGGATGCGATTTGCGGATGTCCCGTTCGAGCCCCGACGCTCTGGCGGATAATCCTGTCAGACCGGCAAGTTGCGCCTGTCCGGTTGTTACAATTCCCACATCTTCGAAACGCGCCAGCAAACTCGGTAACGACAGTAATTTTTTTGCAATATCACGATAACGGCTGACCGTTTCGAGCAGATTTTCACGTATTTTATGACATATCAACCTGTCGGCAGGATAGTTCGTTCCGCACGGACGGACAAGTCCTTTCGCAAACCTGTTGCCGCACCACATCTGCAAAGTGTTGATTACAATCGTCCTGAGCGCTTCGCATGCGACTTGTCCCAATTGATATGCGACGTCGAGACATAATGCCGACGTGTCGCCGACATGTATCGCTATCCTCTCCAATTCCAATGCAATACAGCGTTCCAACTGCAATCTGTCGCTGGGAACAAAATCCGACAGCGCCTCAATAACCGACGCATACGCAAGCGAATGAGCCACAGCCGAATCGCCCGCAATGGTCTCCGACAGAAGCATTTTCCTGAGGTCGGGCGTCCCCCTCATCATCATTTCAATGCCCCGATGCTGATATCCGAGAACAATTTCGAGATGCAACACTTTTTCGCCTTCGCAAATAAATCTGAAATGCCCCGGCTCGATTATTCCCGCATGTATCGGTCCCACTCCAACCTCATGTAATTCATCGCTTTCTATCGAAAAAAAAGGATAATTGTCCGGTGTTTTTTCTTTATTACACCTGTCGTGAGAATATCGTACAGGTTTCAGCCAGGGATTATTCACAAACCGAATATCGTATTGTTCATGTATCTCTCTTTCAAAGATATGAAGATGATTATGAGCTGGAACAAGAGAATTCATCTCTTCTGAAAGCCCGATTTTTGTTGCCTGCACATCAATATCATGCAAAAAATCATTGGCTATTCCGCAAAAAAAAGAATACGAATCCTCATTTTTGACAGCATAATAAGCAATACAATGAGCGCCTTTTTCCGACAATCGCTCCGAAACTGTTGCATGAAAATCGTCTTTCGATAAAAAAGTAATCGCTTTAATATCAACGGGTATATTATTTTTTGTCTTCATTTTTTACCTGTATTAACGTATCTTAATCGTATGCAAATATACTCATTCTTCGAAATTCTATGTAAAAATACGTCCTGTTAATAACTTTTTTTTCAGGATAACTTCATTATCGTTATCTTTGCGCGTTTTTTGGTACGATTGATTTTATGAATACAGTAGAATATAATGATGAGAAAATCATTTCATTAGAATGGCAGGAGCATATCCGGATGAGACCCGGAATGTATATCGGCAAACTTGGCGACGGAACATCGCACGACGACGGTATATATGTGTTACTCAAAGAAGTTATCGATAATTCCATCGACGAATATGTCATGGGATTCGGAAAAAGTATCACTATCACGATTTCAGAAGACAAAACAGTGAGAGTTCGCGATTTTGGGCGAGGCATTCCATTGAGTAGAGTGACCGATGTAGCATCGAAAATGAACACCGGAGCAAAATACGAAACAGGCGCTTTTGTAAATTCGGTGGGACTTAATGGAGTAGGTATAAAGGCTGTAAACGCTTTGTCGTCGTTGTTCGAAATAATTTCGTTTCGTGACGGGCAATATGCAAAAGCACGTTTTAGTCGAGGTATTTTGCTGGACGAAGAACAGGGCGCTACAAACGAAGCAAACGGAACTCTCGTAATGTTTTTGCCGGACGAAGACGAAAAGTTGTTCGGAGCTTTCGAGTTCAATACCGACTACATTGAAACTATGCTGAAAAACTATTCGTTTCTCAACGCCGGACTGAAACTGATTTTCAACGATACTTGCTATTGTTCGCAAAACGGACTGCTCGATTTGCTCAACAACAATCTGAACGAAGAACCGCTTTACGAGCCTGTACATCTGAAATCGCAGTACATCGAAGTTGCACTGACTCACACATCCGGCTACGGCGAAAGTTTCTATTCATTTGTAAACGGGCAACATACGCCGCAGGGAGGCACTCATCTTTCGGCATTTAAAGAAGGACTTGTGAAAACTATCAAAGAATTTTACAAGAAAGATTTTGACCCCGGCGATGTGCGTACATCAATAGTCGCCGCAATCAGCATCAAAGTCCAGGAGCCGATATTCGAATCGCAGACAAAAACCAAACTCGGCTCGAAAGATATGGGCGCAGGATTGCCTACAATAAAAAACTACATCATTGATTTTCTGAAACAAACTCTGGATAACTATCTCCACAAACATCCCGAAATGGCAGACACTCTCCTCCATAAAATCGTTGACGCCGAAAAAGAACGTAAAGCGATTTCGGGAATAAAAAAACTCGCTCGTGAAAGAGCTAAAAAAGCAAGTCTGCACAACAAAAAACTCCGTGATTGCAGGGTGCATTACAACAGTAAGGATGCAAATTTCGAGAAATCTACTCTTTTTATTACTGAGGGAAATTCGGCAAGCGGCTCGATAACCAAATCAAGAGACGTCAATACACAAGCGGTCTTCAGTTTGAGGGGAAAACCCAAAAATACTTATGGCATTTCGAAAAGCATTGTATATAAAAATGAAGAGTTTAACCTTTTGCAGGCGGCACTGAATATCGAAGAAGATCTCGATAATCTGCGTTATAACAAGGTGGTAATCGCTACCGACGCCGATGTGGACGGTATGCATATACGTCTGTTAGTGATAACGTTCTTCCTCAACTTTTTCCCCGACCTGATACGACAGGGTCATTTGTATATACTTCAAACTCCGCTGTTTAGAGTCAGGAACAAAAAGAAAACAATCTACTGTTACAGCGAAGAAGAGAAAATGCAAGCCATCAAGAAATTAGGCTCGGTAGAAATCACTCGCTTCAAAGGATTGGGCGAAATATCCCCCGACGAATTTGCCGGCTTTATCGGCGAAAATATACGTCTTGACTCTGTCAAATTGGGTAAAAATGATATGATTCACGACTTGCTCACATTCTATATGGGTACAAATACGCCATACAGACAAGGCTTTATTATCGAAAATCTTCGAAATGAGGAAGAACTCGGAGTGTAATGAAAATTGTTTATTAAATTTATTAATTATGAGAATATTAATGTTTTTTATTTGTATGTTTTTTTCGATTGTGACGTTTGCGCAGGCGAATTATATTTTTCCCGAATTTGTTTCGGGCGAAGTATATTACAAGGAATCAGCGACTGTGGCTGCGGTAAATTACAATCTGTTTTTGTCGGATATACTTGCCATTGATGGTAAAAAGAAAAAACGGCTCGCCGATGTGGACAGAATAGAATATGTGAGCGCCGACACAAAGAGATTTGTACCGTTGAACGACAACACTTTCGGAGAAATATTGATCAACGGAGGACTTACTCTTGCTGTGAAATATTCGGGTAACATTGTCATGACAAACGAGAATGGCAAAAGTATCACAAAAACCTCGTTAAACAAACTGTTGGATTCCGGAAGTCCATTGCCCGAGGGCGTTATGATAACGGTTGATAGCACTTACTATTTTGTTAAACAGAAGAATACGCAAAAAATGTTCTATCTGCCCGGAACAAACGTGGCAAAAGCAAGTCATGTTGGAATCATCAAACTGTTTGCAAAACACAAGACGGAAATCAATGCGTTCATTGAGAGTAACAAGACGGATTTTTCATCTTTCGAAAGTCTTAAAAAATTGATTGATTTTTGTGAACAGTACACTGATTAATATACGGCATTATATAAAAATCGGCGTAACAAACGAACAGATAAGTAAATGTCAAGAACGCTTGAAATCAGTTCTATGAAAAAAAAAAATTTGTGGTTAATATTTTTTGATTATTTTTGACCTCAAAATTGGTAACCATTTTACCATATAAAGAATTAAAATTAATATGAATTAAAAGAAATGTAGTATGAAAAAAGTAGTTTTGACTCTGACTCTAATTGGGTTATTTTCATTCAATTCGTATTCGCAGGATGAAGCGAATAAGGCTATCGATCTTTACAATCAGATTGTAGAGGATGCAAAATCTGAAAATTATGCTTCGGCTATAGCAAAGGCTAACGAAGCGTACACCATCGCTAAAACTGTTTCGGAAGGAACAGAAGAGGTGAAAGCAAATCTCGAAAAAATTATCCCGCAGTTATACCTGGGGAAAGCAAAGAAATCTTTGACAGATTCGAAATTCGAGGAGGCGCTGACAGAATTTAACGAGGCGGCAGCGGAAGCAAAGAAGTTCAACAATGCAGAAATTGTGCAGGACGCCGTCGAATCTATTCCTAAAGTGTATCTGGCTCAGGGGGATGATTTATTTAAAGCCAATGATTTCGAAGGCGCTGTAGCGGCTTTCGACAAAGCCCTGGCGATTGATACTGCGAATGCTCAGGCTTATTTTATCAAAGGCGCATCGTTATTGAAACTTGGAAAAAGTGAAGAAGCTGTTGCTGTTCTTGAGAAAACAGTTGAAATAGCAAATGCAACCGACAAAACCTCTGTCGCAAACAGCGCTACAACTCAGATAGTAAATATCTATACCAGAGCTGCAGCAGAAGCCCAAAAAGCAAAAAAATGGGCTGATGTAGTGACAAACGCCGAAAAAGCTCTATCGTATAATCCCGAAAAGACAACCCAATTGTTGCAATTAGTCGATTTGGGCAACCTCCAGCAAGGCGCCGCATTGGCTAACTCCAATAAAACAAAGGCTTGCCAGTTTTTGAAAAAAGTCAAAAACGATGCTAAACTTAAAGAAAATGCAACTCAATATTTGAAAACCCTTGGTTGTAATTAAAGTTGTTTTATATTGAATATTAATAACTAATAACATTTTCGTTTTCATTTTTTAAAATTTTTAATAAGAAAGAGGATATTCGAACGGGTATCCTCTTTTAAATTATCCGGCATTATATAATCCTGATAATCATCAAATCCTAATCATGATTTGCACATTAATCATATTTGTAGTACTTTTGCGCGCATATTTAAAGTAAGATGGTAATTAAACAACGATTTGACAGGTTTTTCGAGAAATGCAATTCATTCTCCGGTGAAGATAAGGCGTTTATACAGGAGGCGTTCGAACGGGTGAAGAAGACTACGGAAGGCGTCGCACGTGAGAACGGCGACCCGTTTGTGTTTCATGCCATTTCGGTTGCCGAAATATTGGTCAAAGAACTCGGATTGACTGCGGCGTCGGTTGTTGCGATGTTTTTGCACGAATCGAATCCCGAAGGCGAGGATAAAAGTGTCGCCAAAACCTTTCCCGACGACGTTGTCAAGATGGTTGCCGACCTGAACAAAATATCGAATATCGACGTCAAAGCCACAAGTTTGCAGGCGGAGAAATTCCGTAAACTGATAGTATCGCTTTCGACAGATCCAAGAGTGATATTGATAAAACTCGCCGACCGTCTCGAAATCATGCGTTCGTTATCATTTTTCCCCGCTTCGAAACAGTTGAAAAAATCGAACGAGACACTGTTGCTGTATGCTCCGCTGGCGCATCAGCTGGGTCTCTACAACATCAAACAGGAAATGGAAGACACTGCGCTGAAATACGTTGAACCCGAAGCGTACAGAGAAATCGTCACAAAACTGCGCACCTCCGACAGCGAACGTAACAGGTTGATTGCCGATTTCGTGATACCCATCGAAAAAGAACTCCGGATCGCCGGAATAAAATATCAGATAAAAAGCCGAACAAAATCGGTGTACTCCATCTGGCGGAAGATGAGAAAACAACAGGTGCCGTTCGAAGGCGTTTACGATGTTTTCGCTATAAGGATAATCGTCGATTCGTCGCCGAAAGATGAAAAACCGGACTGCTGGAAAGTGTATTCTATCGTTACAAACATCTATACCCCAAATACTAACCGGCTGCGCGACTGGATATCGTCGCCCCGTCCGACGGGATACGAATCGTTGCACATCACCGTCGATACGCCCGGCAAACGAACGGTCGAAGTGCAAATCCGCAGCCTCCGTATGGACGAAATCGCCGAAAGCGGAATTGCGGCGCATTGGCGTTACAAGGGTGTACAACAGTTGGAAAGCATGCAGTTGTGGCTGGACAAGGTCAAGAAACTGTTGAACTCGCCGAGCGAAGATATCGACGTACAGGCTTCGTTGCAGGAACTCAAACACGATGAGATATTTGTGTTCACTCCGGCGGGCGATTTAAGACAGTTGCCGGCGGGAGCGTCTGTCCTTGATTTTGCTTTCGACATCCACACCGGAATCGGTTCCAAATGCGTAGGCGCCAGGATAAACGGCAAAAATACAACCATCAAGGAGAAATTGAAAACCGGAGATGTAGTCGAAATCCTGACCGCCAAAAACCAGGCGCCCAAAACCGACTGGCTCAATTATGTCGTCACCTCGAAAGCGCGAGCGCGAATCAAACAGCGTATGCGTGAGGAAGAAACCAAGCTCGCCGGTCTGGGTAAGGAGATATTGAACCGGAGACTGAAGAATTGGAAATTAGCGATAACCGACGAAATCCTTTCGTCGCTGATTAAACATTATAAGTTCAAAGTAATAACTGATTTATACGTCGCCATCGGAGCCGAAAAAATAGATTTGTCGGAAATAAAAGGTCTTTTGTCGAATAACGAACAGAAAACCGCCGAGATTCAGGACGTCACAGCCGACAAAACATCGGTGAAACCGAAAAAAAGCGACAGTTCCGATTATCTCGAAATTGACGAAAAACTCAATAACGTAGCGTTTAAGCTCGCAAAATGCTGTAATCCGATTTTTGGCGACGAAATATTCGGTTTTGTTACCGTAAAAGAGGGGATAAAGATACATCGCACCGTCTGTCCCAACGCATTACGTCTGCTCGACAAGTACGGATACCGCGTGATACATGCACGCTGGAAACAAACCGAAGAAGTGCAGTCGTTTCAGGCTACTCTCAAGATTACGGGCTACGACGAACGCGGTATAATGGGTCGAATCAATGATGTGATAATGAAAGATACGGGAATTTCGGTCAGGTCGTTGAATATAGCGAACGAAAAAGGTATTTTCGAAGCGCGTCTGCAAGTTTATCTTCATTATAAAAAACAGTTGGATATGCTGATGGTACACTTGCAACAAATCAAAGGTGTAGAGAAAGTCATAAGACTTTCGAGTTAAATTGTTGATTTTAGATTGTTGATTTTAGATTGTTGATTTTAGATTGTTGATTTTAGATTGTTGATTTTAGATTGCCTTCGGGCGCAATCACATTAACCGAAGGTAATCAACAATCGTAAATCTAAAATCGTAAATTAAAAAGATTGCCTTCGGGCGTAAGCAACAATCTAAAATCGTAAATCTACAATCTAAAATAAAATTGTTGATTGTTTTCGGGCGTAAGCAACAATCTAAAATCGTAAATCAACAATCGTAAATTAAAAAGATATGATAATATTAGATGGTAAAAAAATCTCTCAGGAGATAAAAAAAGAAATCACCGAAACGGTGAAATCAATTGTTGCAGCCGGAAAGCCGGCTCCGCATTTGGCTGCGATACTCGTCGGCAACGACGGCGCAAGTGAAACGTATGTGGGTCACAAGGAAAAAGACTGTCACGAAGTCGGATTTCGTTCGACGGTTCTGCGTTTTCCCGATTCGATTTCGCAGGAAGAACTTTTGTCGGAAATAGTACGTCTGAACAACGACGACGACATTACGGGATTGATTGTGCAACTGCCTCTTCCGAAACATATTTCCGAAAAGGACGTTATCGAAACGATTAATCCACAAAAAGACGTCGATGGTTTTCATCCGGTGAATGTCGGCAAAATGGTGTCGGGGATTCCGTCGTTCGTGTCGGCTACTCCCGACGGAATAATCGAACTGATGAAACGTTACAACATCGAAACGGCAGGCAAAAACTGCGTTATCCTCGGACGAAGCAATATTGTCGGTCGTCCGATGGCGAACCTGTTGTCGCAGAAGGCTTATCCGGGCGACTGCACGGTGACGATTTGTCACAGCAGGAGCAAGAATATCAAGGAAATCTGCGCTGCGGCGGACATTATCGTTGCTGCTCTCGGCGTTCCCGAATTTCTTACTGCCGACATGGTTAAAGACGGCGCTGTGGTCATCGACGTAGGCATTACAAGGGTAAAAGCGGACAATAAAAGCGGATTCCGTCTGGTCGGCGACGTCAAATTCGACGAAGTGTCGATAAAAACATCGTACATCACTCCTGTGCCGGGAGGCGTGGGACCAATGACCAGAGTCGCCCTGCTCAAAAATACGCTGAAAAGCTATGAGTTGAAAAATAATTAAGGCGTTGTCCGCTAATTACGCGAACTACTGGACAAAAATTAGCATAATTTGCAGACAGATTAATAGATTCAATTAGTTGATACATTGTGTTTTTTATAATTTTTTACACAACAACAAATAAGTTTATTACTTTTGCAGTTTTAATACACGAAAATTGTTAGTATGATTAAGATTACATTTCCCGATGGGACTATAAAAGAGTACAATGAGGGAATCACGGGATTGGAGATAGCAGAGAGCATCAGTCCGAGACTTGCAAGCGAAGTTCTTGCGGTTGGCGTCAATGGTCAAACGAGAGATTTGACCCGTCCGATAGACGAAGACGCTGAAATTAAACTGTATAAATGGGACGATGACGA
>JAISXV010000236.1 GCA_031270335.1 Prevotellaceae bacterium
CTGAGCATAGGAAAATCGCTGTACAAAAATACAGACCCCGCAAAAGCAAAGGAATATGTGTTCGGATCATTGATGAAAACAGTCAGAAACAGTTAAGAACTAAGAAATGCTGAGTAAACATTCGGAAATGCTGAGTAAACGTTCGGAAATGCTAAGTAAACATTCGGAAAGGCTAAGTAAACATTCGGAAATGCTAAGTAAACATTCGGAAATGCTGAGTGAACGTTCGGAAATGCTAAGTGAACATTCGGAAATGCTAAGTGAACATTCGGAAATGCTGAGTAAACATTCGGAAATGCTAAGTAAACGTTCGGAAATGCTAAGTAAGCGTTCGGAAATGATGAGTAAACATTCGGAAATGCTGAGTAAACGTTCGGAAATGCTAAGTAAACATTCGGAAATGCTAAGTAAGCGTTCGGAAATGCTAAGTAAACGTTCGGAAATGCTGAGTAAGCGTTCAGAAATAAAAATAAAACGATTAATTAAAGAGTAAAACAACGATGAATAATGGATTTAAAAAATGTTCAAACGGACATTACTATCAAGGCGCTACTTGTCCTTATTGCCCTCAAGCATCGACAGGAAGCAATGCAACACAAACAATGGAAACTAATAGCGGCGGAAATGCAAGTAATGCTCCGACGGTGGGCGACAGAACCCAACTTATGGGAGGGTTAGGCACTAACAATGTCTTTACTGTGCCCGACAATGCCTCTAATGTTCCTGCCGGACCGGGAAATCGGGGAAATAACAGACTACAAGGCGGCACTGTTTTTGGTGATGATGTGGAAGTCGAAACGCCAACCGGCAATGTTATAGTAGAACAGCAATACCGCAGTACACGGAAATTGGTTGGATGGCTGGTAACTTATTCGTTCGACAAGATAGGCGTCGATTTCAAACTGTACGAAGGCAGGAATATCATCGGCAGAGATGTGGACTGTAATATCACGTTGAACAACGACCAGATGATTTCGGGAAAACACGCAATATTGCTGTTTCGATCTGACAAATATTCGATAACCGATCAGCAATCGTCGCACGGGACTTTTGTTAACGATGAAGATATTGCGCTTGAACCGCATTATATCAAAGACGGCGACGTGATACGTATGGGGCATACTGTTTTTAAATTTCGTTCTTCACTGTTTTAAAATGTAAACTGTTATGAAACGGACGCTGACCTTTATACTGCTTGCCGTGTTTGTGAATGGATATTCCCAAACGGGACAAACCGTTATCAATTCCGATAATTTCCCGGAAATTTCTATTGAGTGGAACGACTATGATCCCGAAACGAAAGATAAACAGGCTTTTTCTATTATCGATAACGAAGTGGTACGGAATTTCGATATGGCTTACAATCAAAAAAACAGAAATAAATCTGTCCTGTTTTTGTGGGAAGATATGAGTTTTCATGGATTGGAGCCTTACAATTTTATGCGTAAAACTCTGTTGGAATTTTTCCGTGAGACAAATCTGCAAAGCGGAGACCGGTTCGGTATTTCGGTTTTTAGCCGCGAATATAATAATGCAGATTTGTTGCAACCGCTTGTATCCGGGTTTACGAACGATAAAAATGCGCTTATCAATGCTGTAGAAAGCTACAGACATAATACTGTCACAGTAAGCGAACAGCCGAAATATTCCGATTTGCACAAGGCGATATTCAAGGGAATAGATTTGTTCAATGCCGAACCTGCCGACAATGTAAAAGTAATTGTGGTTTTTACGGTTGGGTTGAATTTGCAGGGCGGCGGAGCGATGTCGGAAACCAGTCCGGTAATCAACAAAGCAAAAGAAAATCATATTCCGATTTATGCAGCGCTGTATCCTCTTCATGGAACAAAACCGGGAATTGTCGATATTGCGAATGAAACTTACGGAAAAACTATTGATTATGCGGACGCAAAAAGTCAGTTGGCAAATATTTACAGTACGTTAAACCGGCGACACAGCGCTCACGAATATCGTTTCACTTTCAAGACGGATACGGAAAAAGAAGGTAAACAGCATAATGTCGTTTTGTTGGTAAACGACAAACAACAGGCTCCTGTTTCGTTTTCGGCTCCTGTATTTTCTCTAACAGGCTGGATAAAAGAAAATATCTGGCTTGCGATTGGCGCCGCCGTCGCAATTATTGCAATTATTGTTCTGACTGTTGTACTGTTAATTAAAAGACGAAAAGCGAGAGACGAAGAAAACAGAGCGAACGTACAGGCAAATTTAGACAGAGTGCAACAGGATGCAAATGTCAAAGCCGAAGCAGCCCGCCGGGAAGCTGAAAGCGCCAAACAACAACAGCTTTCCTGGCAACAAGAGCAGGAACGCCGGAAACGTGAGGCGGAAGAGTGTGTCGAACAGGAACGTTTGTCGAACCTGATGCGTGTGAAAAACATGTATCCGCGTTTGCAGTGCGCTGTGAACGGTAATACATTTGTTTATAATGTCGGACAATCGGTTACAACTGTCGGCAGGACAGATGGAAACGATTTGGTACTGCCGCATCAGACGGTTTCGGGAAAACATGCGAAAATCGTCTTCACAGGAGGCGGTTTTGAGATTGTCGATTTGGACAGTACTAATAAAGTAATTGTCAACGGACAGTTTGTAACACGAGCCACACTGAAAAACAGTGATATCATCGGACTCGGCGAGGTTGTAATAACGTTTTATTTATAGAAATTAATTAAAAGAAACAACATGGGATTAAAAATAGACTTTATAGCCGACAAATCGCTTTGCTCCAATGTCGGACTGGTACGAAAGGCAAATGAAGATAACTGTGGATTTGCCCAAACGCCAAACGGAAACCTCTTCGTAGTGTGCGACGGTATGGGCGGACATGCAGGTGGACAGGTCGCTTCGAAAATCGCTGTCGATAACATTATGTCTCATCTTAAAGAAAAGAAATACGCCGACGTCAAACAGGCGCTATGCGACGTCATGCAACGCTCCAACCTGCAGATTCTGGGTATGGCAAAAGAAAATCCCGAACTCAAAGGAATGGGTACTACGGCTTGCATATTACTGATTCAAGGCGACGAAGTCTGGATAGCTCATGCCGGCGACAGCCGTATTTATCTGTATGTGGACAAAGAAAAGTTTCTGCATCGTATTACCAAAGACCATTCTTTTGTGCAGGGACTTGTGGACAGCGGACAAATTCGCGACGAAGAAGCCGAAAACCATCCGCAGAAAAACATTATCCTCAAAGCGCTGGGTATAAAAGACGAAGTAAAGCCGACAGTTTGCAATAAACCCGTTCTTCCCGCCAAAAACGATGTTTTTCTGATTTGTAGCGACGGGTTGTCGGGAATGATTGACGACACGACCATGGAATCTGTACTGAGAAAAGACGTTTCGTTGGCTGACAAGGTCAACGAACTGACAGAACTTGCTTTGCAAAACGGCGGAAAAGACAATATTACCGTCCAACTGATTCAAATCATCGAAAGTCCGCATGGAAACACCGAACTCAACGGCAACGAATATACGCCCGCATGGAGAATAGTACAGTCGTCTGTAGCGACGCCAAAACCAAACAAACTGTTGAAAATAACGATAATGGCGGCGGTAGCGGCAATAGCGGCAGTAGCAGTGGTAGTCGTGTTTATTTTTCTTTATAGAAAATTAAAAACTAACGAATACGATAAAAATTTTTATAAGAGATACGAAATTGACGCAGCCATTATAGGTCAAAAAGCAGACACTGCTAGTACGGGAACAAGCTTGAGAGCAGCAACGACTACGAAGGATGAATACAATAATATTTATACGATTTCTTGTCAAAAGTTAGACAGTTTGAAAATTAAAAGGGGGTATTTTGAGACAAAACTTGAAGAACTTCGTAAACATACATTCTTGCACAACAGGGACTCAATATTAATATCAAAATTAACACAACAAAATAAAAAGAAGTAAGTAATATGAAAATAATAACATTTGGACGGCATACAAACAATGAAATTGTTATTAATGACCCGAAAGTATCGCGTATTCATTTACAGATCATTCAGGATGATAACAACAACTTCACTTTGGTAGATTTGAATTCTGTTAACGGCACGTTTGTCAATGGACAGAGAGTTACTGGAGAAGTGGCTTTAAATCCGAATGACACAGTGAGAATCGGCAATACGGCGATAGTCTGGCAGGACTATTTTTTACAACAGGCAGATACACCCGTGAATCCAGTGGAAACACCTGTGAAACTGTCGAAAGCGTCCGCATATCTTTCGGGAACTCCTGCGAATCCTGCAGACAAACCGAAATTATATCGCAAAACATGGTTTATTGCTGCGGCAATCATCGTAGCATTATTGTTAATTGGCGGAGGCGCTGCATTTTATTTTGTTGATAAAGCCAACAATGAAAGAATTGAAGCGGAAGCCAAACGAAAAGCCGAAGAAGCACACGCCTTGGCTGATGAAAAGAGACAAGAGGCGGAATTAAGAAAAGTCGAAAAGACAGCAATTGACGCAAGAATAGCAGCCGAAGAAGCCGCTAAAAAGGCTGCTCAAACACAATCGAAAAAAGATAAGGAGAAAGCAAGAGAGTTACAGGCAAACTATGAATCAAAACAAAAAGAAGTTGCCGCAAAAGCTACGGAACTGTCTAATGCAAATCAAAAAGTGAAAAATTTGGAAAACGACAAAAAGAATCTTGAAAGTCAGAATGAAAATTTGCAAAGAAGCGTCAAGGAGCAAGAAGAGGCACAGGAGTTATTGAAAAAAGAGGCGTTAGAAAAAGAACAGCGAGCACAACAAGAAGCAAAAAATGCGAAAAAATCGGTTGATTTGACTGCCGAATTTTCCGAAAAATTACTTGAATTTTCCGAAAAAGACTGTAAAAAAGTTTGCACGAGTTTAGCATTTCAAAATCCCACAGGTAAAGATTATAAAAAAACTCTTCTTCAGCATTTCAATAAAGCAGACAATACGGGAAAAGGAAAAATATTGAAGGCAGTAACAGCCGAAACGAATGCGGCTAAAAATAAAGCAAAGGAATTGGAAAAAACTTTTGACGCAAAGATAAAATCTGTATCCGACCCGCAGAAAAAGAGTTTTAAACAACGATTTGATGACGCCGACAATGAAGGGAAACAATCAATAATTGATGAAATTGCGACAATTCAAACGCAACATGATACGATAAAGCAAAAAAAATAAAGACATGACAGCGCTTCCTCAAATACCGTATTACCATATCGACCGGGTGATTAATTCCGGGGGCACCGCCGTAGTTTATTGGGGGATAGACTTGCGGAGCGGTTTGCCAGTGGCAATAAAAGCCATTTATCCAAGTCGCGCCGGAGATCAGTTTATCCTGCAACGTTTCCGCGAAGAGGCAAATCACTATCTTTACCTTTCTTCGCATCCTAACATCACGAAATTGGTCGATTTTGTGGAATATAAGGGACAGTTTTATCTTGTTATGGAATATATCGAAGGCATGTCGCTCGACGAATATCAGTATAAGCGGACAGGTCCTCTGGTTGAAGAAGTGGCAATACCAATGTTTCTGCAAATATTAGACACAATCGGTTATCTGCACGATAACAACCTGCTGCATCTCGACATTAAGCCCGGCAACATTATGGTGATGCACGATTGCCGGATCAAGATACTCGACATGGGTATATCAGCCAAAATCAACGACAAAAGCAACAATTTGAAGACTTGCGGCACTCCCGCATTTATGCCTCCCGAACAGTTTGAGCACGGCGACCTGGGAACATATACCGATATTTTTGCTTTGGGCGTAACTCTTTTTTCGATGCTGACCAACCGGTTGCCTTTTTCGGGCAGTCATCATATCGAAATATGGCAAAAAATCAAGGAAAGCAAAATTCCGAGTGCGAGAGATTTTTATCCACCTCTCAATCCCGCTTTTCAACCCATTTTGGAAAAAGCAATGCACAAAAACTATTGGAACAGGTATCAGAGATGCGATGAATTGGCGACAGAACTTAAACAATTGACAATTAATAATGATAGAGAATGAGTGCAAATGAATATTTACAGGAACTGCAGCGAGGCGTATCACTCGGGAATGGCAAATATCTGATCGAAAAAACAATCGGTTCAGGAGGTTTTGGCATTACCTATCTTGCTCGTCATGTAAAGTCAAATACGGCTTATGCTATCAAGGAATTTTTTCCAACAGGGCGATGTGCCAGAGATACACAACGCAATACCGTTATTCCACAAGGTGTAAGAACAGAAATTTACGAAAAATACAGGAATAAATTCATCGAAGAAGCGCAAATGCTTGCGTCTTTCGACCATCCGAATATAGTTAAAGTTGCCGATGTGTTTGAAGAAAACAACACTTCGTATATTGTGATGCACTTTGTTCGTGGAAACACTGTACAACAAATTATAGAGCGTCAGGGCAGAATGTCGTTAGTTGTTGCTGTCGATCTGATTACTCAACTTTGCGACGCTATCGGTTATATTCATGCACGGAATCTGCTTCATCGCGATATTAAACCTGACAATATCATCATCACTCCGAAGGATAGTGTTGTCTTGATTGACTTTGGAGCCGCTCGCCAGTTTGTGCAGGATCAGATGCAAAATCATACGGTAATACTTACTCCTTGTTATGCGCCTTACGAACAATATACACCAACAAGCCGTAAAGGAACATATTCGGATATCTATTCTCTCGGCGCGACTTTTTATTTTATGGTAACAGGACAAGTTCCTGTTGATGCGCTTAATCGAATGTCGAAATTAATGCCTTCGCCCAAAGATCTGAATCCCGAAATATCCGATAAGGTAAACGCCATTATAATGAAAGCAATGAATTTAAAACCGGCCGACAGATACCAGGAGGCAAAGGATTTATTGAACGACTTGCTGGGTAATGTCAACAGACAGACTGTGTCACCGGCGGGAATTAACGCTACAATCGACAAAGTACTCACTTTCGGTCGCAACAACAACAATGACGTTGTGATTCCGGATGACAAATTAGTAAGCCGTCATCATTTACAGATTATACGATACCGCAACGGCAAATTTGTACTCAAAGATTTTTCGACCAACGGCACTTTTGTAAACGGGGTAAAAATAACAGGCGAGGTAGAATTGAATAAAAACGATATTGTGAGAATCGGCAATACTCTTTTGCCCTGGATGCTGCGCTTTGACGATACAGCAACAAACTCGGGACAGTCCGGTACGTCGGATAACGATACGGATATCGATACCGGCAAACAATGCACTAAAATCCATGTCTATCGGGATAATAGTATTTGGAGTTTTGGCAAACTGTATTTGAACGGGGACTATATTGTGGACATGAAATATAACCGTAAAAAAACAATTACTGTCAATAAATCGGGTGTTCACGTTCTGTCTTCAAAAACAGGAGTAAAAGAAGACTTTTCACTTAATGTGGAACTCGGAAAAGAGTATTATATCCGTTACAGTCTAATGGGGTTCTTTATGGGACATCCCAAATTTACGCTGATGAATCCGGACAAAGCAAAAGCAGAAATGAAAGAAAGTTAATTAAATTAAAAAGATATAAGAAAGATATAAAAATATGAAAGTAGTAACAATTGGGCGCAACCCCGGGAACAATGTTGTAATCAACGACCCCTTAGTGGGACGTAATCATTGTCAGATCATTCAGGATGATTATGGTAAATTCAGTTTGGTAGATAACAATTCGACCAACGGCACATTTGTAAACGGTCAGCGGCGACAGGGGCAAATATGTCTCAATCCCTCTGACATAGTTAGAATCGGCAATACTAATTTGCCGTGGATGAGTTATTTTGCAGGCTCTACAGTCGGCGGCGGCGCTACAATGATTTCGCCAGGAGGAGGAGGAGGAGGATATTCTCCGCCGCCACCACCCCAAACAATGCCGCCGACTTATTTATGGCAATCCATTGTGGTAACAATTCTTTGCTGCTGGCCATTCGGTATCCCGGCGATAGTGAATGCCTCAAGAGTTCAAAAACGTTTTATGGAAGGTAACTATTCCGGCGCAGAACAGGCGTCCTCAAGTGCCAAAACCTGGTCGATAGTTTCGCTTGTGTTGGGAATAATTATCTTGATTATATACATAATCTATTATGTTATAGTTGGCGCTGCCATGTTTATGGGTTAATTAGATGAAGATTTTGACGATAAAAAGAAACACGATTGTTATTTCTGCGGTCATACTGACTGTAGGTATAATGATTGTTTACGGTATTTTCGATCCGGAAACGACAGATTTTTTTCCTCCCTGCCTGTTCCACAAACTGACAGGGTTCGAATGTCCGGGCTGTGGCACACAGCGTGCTGTCCATAGCCTGCTGCATCTGAAAGTAAAACAGGCGTTTTTCTATAATTCGGCGCTGTTTTTTGCAATTCCGTTAGTCGGATTATTGATTTATTTCGAATATTTCGGAGGACAAACCCGTTTTCAGAAACTGTATCGTTTCTTATCGGGGACAAAATTTATTACAGGACTGCTTGTCATAATCATCATTTACTGGATTGGCAGAAATATTTAAGTATCGGTACAACATCAAGGCGTTTATAGATGAAACAAAGGTAATGTTAAGCGTTTTAAACAATGTGGATAACGAAATGGACGCGCTTTGGGCTGATTGCGGAGGAGACGGTAGTTTTGGTACTTTAGATTATTCGTCAGGAAATATGGTTGCAATGTTTCGCGAGGAAACAGAAATAGTTAAAGAAAAAAATAAAACAACCCATTTTCGCAAAGGAACAGAAAAAGTAAAAGAAATGATTGAGAAGAAAAATCCATCATTGCCAAAACCGCAATTTCCTAAAGCAACCCATTTTCGCGAAGGAACAGAAAAAGTAAAAAAAATGATTGAGAAGAAAAATTCATTATTGCCAAAACCGCAATTTCCAAACGATGGCAATATCTATATATGGAACGATGGCGATTATGATTGGTTTATAAAAGACAATAAAATAATAGGCAGAAAAGCAAACAGGCAACATTATAAAGAACGATAAAAAAAATAATTTATTTATGAAAGTACTCACCATCAGTAGAAGTCCCAACAACGACATTGTGTTCAATTTGTCGCAGGTATCGCGACATCATGCGCAGTTGGTTCAACACGACAACGGCACAATTACCATTTCGGATATAGGATCGAAAAACGGCACTTACGTAAATCGACAGCGAATAGATAAAGATTGCAATATAAAACAATGGATTTCAAATTGGTAAACGATAATTTTTAAAATAATGGACAATAATAATTCAAACTTATATCGCGAACTTGCTTCCGGCACAACGCTCAATAACGGGAAATACACTGTTGAGAGCGTAATCGGTTCCGGCGGTTTCGGCATCACTTACAGAGCGCGACAGAACGGACTGAATCGAACTGTGGCTATTAAGGAATTTTTCATAAACGGTTATTGTGTGCGTCACACACAGACAAAAACTGTAATTGTACAGGGCATGAAAGAAGACGTTTTTGAAAAGTACCGTCAAAAATTTACGGACGAAGCCCGAATACTGGCTAATCTGAAACATCCGAATATTGTGGAAGTCATTGAGATTTTCGACGAAAACAATACTTCGTATATGATTATGCCCTTTGTCGAAGGACAAACTTTACAGAAAACGGTAGAAACACGCAAAACTTTAGACTACAAACTGACAGTGAACTATCTTTCGCAAATAGCGGAAGCAGTCGGTTATATTCACTCGAAAAACATTTTGCATCGCGACATTAAACCCGACAATATCATTATTACATCCGACCAACATGCCATTTTGATAGATTTCGGTTCGGCGCGAGAATTTGTTCACGACAAAACACAGGCGCAGACATCCATGCTCACACAGGGTTACGCTCCTCTGGAACAGTACGACACTGTAAGCCGCAAAGGTTCTTACACCGATATTTACGCGCTTGGAGCAGTATTTTATTTTGCTCTCACAGGACAAAAACCATTGGAATCTACTACTCGTACCATGGAAAAAATGCCCGAGCCAGTTACTTTGAATACCACGATTTCCGAAGATGTCAACCGTACCATTCTCAAAGCGATGGCAATGAAACCCGTCAATCGTCATCAAACTGTAACCGAGTTTATGGACGATTTGCTGGGACGACGACCTTCCGAATCGTTTGACGATACGGCAACGGGCGGTAACAGTCGTAAATGGATATGGATATTATCGTTGATTTTAGTCGCAGGCGGGATTATTACCGGCGTCATTATCAATAACAATATTCAAGAAAACAAAGAAAACAACAGAATCATCGCCGAAAAAAACAAAATAATTGAGCAAAGCAAAGTTGTAACCGATTCAATAGCGTTGAACACTGTCTTTTGGGATAATAACGGGCAAGAATATCATTTGTTCAAAGATTGTCCTCACTTGTCCGGCGAGATTTCGGAAGGAACAGTCGAACAGGCATTCGGAGATAACAACAAACAATTGTGTCTGAAATGTGTAAATCAAGTTGCTAAATATAAAGTATATGGAAGGAATGCAAGGTTGTTCTACGATTCGGCTAAAGACTGGGATGAAAACAATTTCCAAAATGCAGAAGTTGATTTTAAATTTGCATTGGAAAACTGTAACAAAGTATTGAAAATGCGCCCCGACAATAAACGGATAAACGATATAAAAAAGGACATAATATCAAAAATAATGAAATGAAAAATAAATTTATATTCATATTCTTCATATTCTTTTTTCAGAATCAGTATGTTATGGCTGATGATTTTTGCGACAAAAAACTCGAAATGGGGAAAAAAAAATTTGAAGCAAAAAACTATGAAGATGCAAAAACACATTTTAAACATGGATTGGAAGGGAATTGTAACAATGTCGATTTTCAGAATTGGATTGATAGATGTAATGAAGAAATAAAAAAAAGCAAAACACCCAAATCCGCTCCCAAACCATCGGATCCACCCCAACAACTGTCGGAACCGCCGGAACAAAAAACAGTTGATCCGATTACTTCCGTTAGCGCCGTAAATAATGAAAAAACCGTAACCGTACGTACGGCGCCACTGGATATATCGGAATGTCTTTTGATGATGAATAAAGCCATAAACGCCAGCCCGACCTCATCGTGGGACAGTGGAAACAGATATAAGGGACAAAAAAATAATGGTGGTCGAAATGGGTTGGGAGTTTTTTACTATAATACCGGCGATTATTATTTCGGCGAATTTAAAAACGGTGACCGTGACGGAACCGGTATTTATATCAAACAAAGCGATGGTTACTGTAAATATTACGCAGGGGAATGGTCGTCCAATAAAAAATCCGGGAAAGGCGCCTGCTATGATAATATGGGAACATTAAACTATTATGGCGATTTTGTCAATGGCGATTTGGCAAATACGCATTCTACCGCTCATGATGCATATAAGTTTGAGGTGATTAATGGTTCAACTGGCGAGAAATATATCGGCGAAACAAAAAACGGAAAATCGGATGGCTATGGTATTTTTCTCTGGTCGAACGGTGATATGTGGTATGGACAATGGAAAGATAACAAACGCGCCGGATACGGTATTGTAATAAACAACAATGGCGACGTGATTGCAGGAACATGGGATGGAGATACTTATAAAGGTAACGGGCAACGTGTCCTAAGTGTCGGTACAGTTACGGAACACAACCCATAAATTAGCCGTTTAACGCCTCGCAACAGGTAAAAAAAACGATAAAAAAGGTATATTAGAACTCCTGCACTGGGCGTAAATTAGAAAGCGACAGAATCGTAAATTAATTTAAGGTCAGTACCAGGGACGTTTATTATCTCCGGCATAAAGTCAGCATCGGGGGTAAAAATTTCTTTCGATACTTACTTATCTTCCGTCTTTATAAGCGGGTGCATTTCAAATTGTCTCACTTGTTAATAACTTTTATCTTATGAGGATTGAGGATGCATTCCTGACGGAATGCAGGATTGAGCGGAGAATCATTTTCTACCGAGCGATGCATTCCTAACGGAATGCTGTTGTGGCGCCCGAAGGCGATCCTGTTAATCTTTAAATCCTACAATCCTATAAATCCTAATCGTAATGTAACCTTTTTTTGTCCTCTGATTACACAGATTTTTTATATACAAATCTGTGTAAATATGCGTAATATGTGGACTTTTTGTCAAAGTTTGATGCAATTTGAAAAGTTAAATCCTAATCGGGTCATATTAAAAATGAAAATCCAATCCGATGCCGAAAGTTTGGTTGGTTCTTCCGAAAATATCCGTACCAGCTGTTTTCGATAATGAGCCGCCCGTTAAACTGTTAATTTTCCCGTAATCATCTGATTTCTTTGTCCAATTTTCGTAATTAGTAAACAAATACGCCAGATTAAGGCGGATATTTTTACTGATACTGATTGCTCCGCCTAATCCGAAAGAATAAGAATTTAAAGCAAAGTTCAAATCGGATTGATAATTGTCAGTTGCCGAAGTGCGTGTAATTTGAGCGCCGCAACTAACAAGAAATAAGTCGTTTATCTTGTATTCTACTCCTGCCAGATATTCATTGACGCCGCCGTTAAGGAATTTTTGTTTATCATTTGCCATTTCGGCGTCCGAATCGAAAAAGTGATGATAAGACACTGAAACATTTAACTTTGGAAGAATATCATATTGTGCGCCGACAGTAAGTAATGCTGGAATATCGTAAGGTGTTACAACTCCGTCGTTGAAATCGGCTAAACCGGTAGTATTGCCGATTGTTTTATTTTTCAAATCCAGATTGGTTTTAAACTCGTATTTTGCTCCGATATTCAACTTGTTCCAATTGTAATTCAATCCGATAATCGGCGCTATGCCTGCTCCCGACTGTTTACAGTCAAGATTTTTCTCCGCAACCAGCAACGCTAATCCGGCATATTGCGGAAACTGTTCAATCACAGGAGCAATCACAGTTTGCGCCGGAAGCATGTTGCCGCCTAATCCCAACTGGATATTTTTTAAATATCCGTTATATCCGTTATTGGCGTAATGATAGCGGACGCCGACGTATGTCGAGAAATGTTTACCAATAGTGTAAGTGGCGCCTGCCTGAACACCATAAGTAACCGACGAGCCTTCTAATCTGCTTTCTAAGGAATAACCACCGAAAACGGGTTGCATCTGCTTCAAAAATGCCGGAACAATGGCAAGAGTCGATTCGAACGATGGTAATCCGCTGCTAAAATCAAGCGAACCGCCGCCGCCCGTCACTCCGATATTTGCCGAAAACGCCCAGTTTCCGGTTTTATATGCCGCCTGCAAATTGGGAATAACCCATGCAGACGCCTCTCCTTCAAACTCTTTCGTTGAATTTCCGCCAAAACCTGCAAACGGAGCAAAGTCGGCGGTAATGGTTCGTGTCTGAAACGCGCTTTGATTGTTTAATGAGAAAAAAAAGCCGTCGCCTTTCAGGAATGCCAAGCCTGCAGGATTGGTGTATGCGGCGTCAATGCCGGTAGAAGCGCCGCGTGCCGGATTACGTAAAAAATGTACGTTTTGATTGGTATTAGTCAAAAAGCCGCCAGCCCAAGCTACTCTTAATGTGCAAAATGTAATTGCAACTACAAAAAATATTCTTTTCATACTTTATTTAATATTTTATAAAAATCGGGTGCAAAGATACTGTTTTATTTTAATTATCTGTTTTATCATCTGATTTTTTCGAAATAGGGTAAACGGTTTAATGGCGCTTCGATTGTTACTGTTTGTCCTCCTTTGTAAATTTTTTCCTGATCATCTTTCCATCGTCCTTTCGGAAATTTCACCGTCCTTGTGTTGCCATTTGTAAACATAGGAGCTACCATATATTTGTCGCCCAGCATAAACTGGTCTTTACATTCTGCAAATCCTTCGTTTGGGAACGAATATTCAAGGTGTCGCACAATTGGTTCTCCTGTTTTTGCCGATTCCCGTGCGCATGACATGATGTAACCGCCCATTTTTTCGTGTAATTGCGCCATTTTCCTGACAATCGCAAGATTTTCGTCGTTCAATATTCGCCATGGCGCCACAGAAAACTGCATCATCGGCATTAGCGTGTGAATCTGTGCTGAACGAACTATCAACGACTGGTCGAATTTGTTGTGGTCAATGTTCAGGAATGAGCCATATTGCCCTCCGCCAATCATGTCGGGACAAACGTATGCGTAACCCAGCAGTCCGGCGGCTATCATATCCGGAACAAGCAACTGGAGAGCGTCCCACGAATAACTTTTATCACCAAGACGTTGTACCAGAGCTTCGCCGCCCATTTTCCAGCAAGCGCGATATTCGTTAAACGAAAATTCTAACCCGATTTTTGCCCATGCAATTGTATGATCTACCGAAATAGCATCTTTTTTATAGCTAACCAAGTTGTTGTCAGTGTAGTAGATATTGTCGCCGGCGTCAAATTTGAATCCATCAACGCCATATTCTTCCTGCATTTTTTTCAATAACGATACAAAATAACCGGCAGCGTCGGGATTAGTAAAATCGTAACAGGCGCTTTGTCCGTTCCACCAGTTGATTACGGCAGGTTGTCCGTTCCTGTTTTTCAACAAATAACCTTTTGAATGTAAAAATCTGTATTCTGGACTGTCGGCGGAAACAAACGGGCAAATCCACAGCATCACTTTGAATCCCAATTGGTGGAGCCTGTCTGTCATTGCTTTAGGATCCGGAAATTTATCCGGTTTAAACTCAAAATTGCCGTAATATTTTTGCCAGTTGTCGTCGATCATCAGTATCCCCACCGGAAAATCGTTATCGACAATACTTTGCGCATACGTCAGTATATCTTCCTGATTTTGATTATACATCAGTTCTATCCAGGTATTGTATTGTGGCTTGGTAAAAAACATAGAATCCGGTAATTGTCCGCTGGGACGAAAGTGTTTTTTACAGGCGTGCAAATATGCTTCCTTCAATGTTTTACCGGCGGCATGGATAACGACATTTTCATATTCGGAACTGATGTTAATCTCCTTTTCGGCAACAGAAAACTTAAACGGATAATCGCTCCACACATATCTCCCTTTGTTAGAAAGTAAAAACGGAACAACCTGGTTATTATCGTTTTGAGTTGCCAGATTGTATTCTCTTAACGGTTCGATATAAGGCATTTGCGAACCGCGAGCGACAACGCCGCCCCACCAGTATTCATCGGGCAAAAATGTTACTTTTGTTACATTTTGCGCAAAAATATTGTTACATAACAACAATATTAAACCTAATTTTAATCTCTTCATACTTTATACTTTTTATCAAAAAATAATATTACGGTGCAAATGTACATATAATATTTTGATTATCCAAAATTAAACATCGGGAAGCGAAATGGTGACATTTCGAATTTCTGAGTAAAAAACTTTGTGTCACTGTAGTAAAAGGGTAGGGGAGAGTTGAAATCAATCCGCAAACCACAGAATTATTGGCGTCCGAAGGAATCCTATTTAATCTGTTAATCCTAAAAATCTTAATCTTAAATTAATCTCAAAAATACTTGATATAATCAAATAAAAAATACTGATAAACAGTAAAATAAAGTTGTAATAATAAGGCTTTTTGTCGTCAGAATCATATATTTTAAAAATTTTCGAATTGTATCTAAAAATATACCTCAAAATAGTTTTATATAAACAATATAAGTATATTGATTTTAATTGATTTATGATTACTAATAATAGTATTTGAATGTAAATTAATCATAAGTGAAAATTTTCACTTGTGCGTTTTGCGAGAGCTGACATTTTGTCAGTAGTGGTCTCAGGTACCGATTAATTTGTAGGATTAAAAGTTTTGTAAGGATTTCCTTCGATGCAACAATCTTGCATCGAAGGAGTCGAATGTATCCAACTTACTGTACATTTCTTGTGGCAGCGAACCCTAACAAGTTTATTCTCATTGTTTACATTTGTAAACAATGAGAATGATTAAGAAATAGCCAATTAATCCTGCATCTTTTAATCCAGTTAGTCTAGTCACAAATGTAAACGATGTTTGATTAATTAAAAAAGTATTACCTTTGAACTTTGAAATGATTGTAAATATTGAAAAATAAATAGTAAAAATATGACTAATAATTTCTTTTTAATTGCTGGACCCTGTGTTGTGGAGAGTGAAAAACTGTGTTTGGATATTGCGGAAACACTCTGTGCAATAACTCAAAATCTGAATATTCCATACTATTTCAAAGCCTCGTACAGGAAAGCAAATCGTTCACGTTCCGACTCTTTCACCGGAATCGGTGACGAAGCCGGATTGAACATCCTGAAAAAAGTGAAAGAAACTTTCAATGTACCTGTTGTGACGGATATTCATACTCCGCAGGAAGCGGAGGTGGCTGCCGATCATGGAGTAGATGTTTTGCAAATACCCGCCTTTTTATCGCGACAGACCGATTTATTATTGGCAGCAGGACGCACGGGTTGCATTGTAAACATCAAAAAAGGACAGTTTTTGGCTCCCGAAATAATGGGTTTCGCTGTAAACAAAGTCAATGAGACCGGAAACAACAAAGTTATGCTTACCGAAAGAGGCAGTATGTTCGGGTATCGTGATTTGATAGTTGATTTCAGAAGCATAGTGGAAATGAAAAAAACGGGTTGTCCAGTTGTAACCGATGTAACACATTCATTACAACAGCCTAACCAGTTAAGCGGAGTTAGCGGCGGAAAACCGGAACTAATCGAAACAATTGCCCGAGCCGCAGTAGTCGTTGGTTCCGACGGAATATTTATCGAGACGCATCCTAATCCGCAGGAAGCAAAATCGGATGGAGCTAATATGCTTGAATTAAATCTGTTAGAGCCTTTATTGCGCCGGTTGGTAGCAATACGGCAACTAATAAATACTTTTTAACATAATTTAATACTCGTGTTCAAGCTATTATATATACCTTTGAGCGCAATTTTGAGTATAGATAAAGTGTTAAAAATCGAAAATTATGTAAAAATTATTGATATGAATACAAATATTAAAGAATTGAAACCCAGTGAAGTGTGGCGACATTTTTATGAGCTTACACAAGTTCCGCGACCTTCGGAAGCAGAACATAAGGCTGTTGATTTTGTCTATGATTTCGGTAAAAATCTTGGTTTGGAAACAACGAAAGACGAAATTGGTAATGTTATCATCCGTAAGCCGGCTACATCGGGCAAAGAAAATGTTACCGGAGTAATTCTGCAGACTCATCTTGACATGGTTCCGCAGAAAAATAACGAAAAGGAACACGATTTCGAAAAAGACCCCATAACAGCTTATATTGATGGCGATTGGGTTACTGCCGACGGTACGACGCTTGGCGCCGACAACGGCGTCGGCGTGGCTGCAACAATGGCTGTTCTCGAATCTAAAACCCTGAAACATGGACCAATAGAGGCTTTGTTTACTATCAATGAAGAGAAAGGAATGGTCGGGGCGCAAAATCTGAAACCGGGATTATTAAAAGGTAAAATCCTGATTAATCTGGATTCGGAGGACGAAGGCGAACTTTACGTTGGTTGCGCCGGCGGACTTGACGCTACGTTTACATTTAAGTACGCCGGACTGCAAGCCCCTGCCGGTGAGACGTATAAGATTTACGTCACAAAATTGAAAGGCGGTCATTCGGGAATCGACATACCTCTCGGTCGCGGAAACGCTAACAAAGTGTTATTCCGCGTTTTAAAGTCTGTTGCGAATGACGTGTACCTGTCGCATGTCGAAGGAGGAAATGCACGGAACGCCATCCCGCGTGATGCTTTTGCAACAGTAGTCGTTTCTCCGGACAAGGCGGCGGCGCTTTCGTCTGCTGTTTCCAATATCGAAAAGCTCGTAAAAGCCGAATTGCAAACGACAGAACCGGATCTGCAAATCGTTCTGGAAAAAACAGAACCGGCGACCACAATCATCGAAAAAGACGTTCAGTTGCGGCTAATTAACGCCATATATGCCTGCCCCAATGCGGTTATACGTATGAGCGACGCCGTTCCCGGTCTGGTCGAAACATCGACAAACCTGGCAATCGTCAACTCCGGAAACGGAGAAATCAAAATTTCGTGCCTGATACGCAGTTCAGTCGATTCGTCTAAGGAAGATTTGGCTTCGATGGAAGAATCCGTCTTCAGTCTGGCAGGCGCAGAGAGCGTATTTTCAGGAAGTTATCCGGGATGGAATCCCAATCCCGATTCGCTGATTCTTTCGAAAATGAAGAAAATATACAGCGACATGTACGGAAACGAACCCGCCGTGAAAGCCATTCATGCAGGTTTGGAATGTGGATTGCTTGGAGGAATTTATCCCGAATGGGATATGATATCATGCGGTCCGACAATACGTTATCCTCATTCTCCCGACGAAAAAGTAAACATCGCATCGGTAGAAAAATGGTGGAAATTTCTGGTAGCAACCTTGGAAAATATTTAATCACATTATACCTATATATATATATAGTGTAATTTCATTTTGCTATCGTGCCGGACATGTTGAATAACATAACATACATATATAAAACGTTGATAATCGGTTTCTTAATGGTTTACGGAGGATATTGTACAGCACAAAGTGATTTTGACCTTTCGCAACGTCATTTCAACGAGGCGTTATACAATCCCGCCGCTACGGGAAATATGTTTACAACGTCGGTATTTATGCATGGACGAGCGCAATGGGCAGGATTGGAAGGCGCGCCCACTACGGAAGCAATCAGTTTCGATTCATATTTGAACAGATTCAATTCTGCTGTGGGACTGTCGGTTACGGGCGACCAGATTGGTTTCACCAACACCTACGCAGCACGAGTATCGTATGCGTATTATATTCCGGTATTTGCGCAGTCATTACTTTCGCTCGGGATTTCGGCGTCGTTGCTAAACAGGAATCAAGACGCTTCGGGCGCATTAGTTGACGATTTGACAGACAGAGAGTTATACTTTGCCGATATATCGGAAAACAAACTTGATTTCGATTTTGGAGTTGAACTCAAAGGTCCGGTAAAAATCGGCTCGGCAATACGGCATCTGGGACCAAAAATCATTTCTCCTTATTTTAAAGAGTATTCGATGAATATCTGGTCATACATTTCTACAAAACTCAACGTATTGAGTATGACGCTAGAACCGGCGGCGTCGCACGTTTATCGCGACCGATATAACCGGTTCGAGGCAGGAGCGCTTTTCTATTTCAAAAAATCAAAGGTAACAGCCTCATATAATGACAAATACTGGATTGGAGGCATGTGGCGTTTTCACGGACAGTTTGCTGTTTTGTCAGGAATATCGTTGACGCCGCAGTTAAGGCTCGGCTATTCATTCGATTACGCTTTAGGAGAACTTGCGCGGATTTCGGAATTTGGAACACATGAGATTTTCATTTCATGGCAATTAAACCGGTCAACGCCCAAGGATGTTGACTGTCCAGCGTACCGTAATAACGGCTCAAAAGCGCGAAAAAAACGCAGTTTTATGAAAGAAATCGACAGTCGATTCAAATTTTAGAGCATTTTTTTTAAAAAAAAGTAGAAAATTTTGAAAAAAATTTTTAGTCTATAAAAGGTTGTTTGACAATGAGATAGCAATAAATTTTTGAAATTCATGAAGATAATTTGAAATTTTTTTGAAAAAATTGTGTTGCAATACATTAAAAAGTATTATCTTTGCACACATAAAATAATGTTTAACTTGTATTATAAATTTTTATTATCATGACTAAAGCTGATATCGTAAACGAAGTCTCTAAAAGCACAGGCGTAGAGAAAATTACAGTTCAAAAGACTGTGGAAGCATTCATGGAGTCGGTAAAATCTTCACTGGCAAAGAACGAAAACGTGTATCTTCGCGGATTCGGAAGTTTTATCGTTAAGAAAAGAGCTCAAAAAACGGCTCGTAACATTTCCAAGAATACGACACTTATTATTCCTGAACATTTTATCCCTGCTTTTAAGCCTGCAAAGGTTTTCGTATCCAAGGTTAAAGGAACTGTTAAAAAATAAGCCTTATGCCAAGCGGAAAGAAAAGAAAGAGACATAAAATGGCAACTCACAAACGCAAAAAACGTTTGCGTAAGAACCGACATAAAAAGAGGAAGTAGTCCTCATTGTCGAATTGAGTTGAAAAAAACGAACCTAAAGACCTTTTTTGGGGTCTTTAGGTTTTGTCTTAATAATGTAGTAAAATGGAAATTTAATTTTTGTATTATGATTAACAGGGAGTTAGTTATAGATGTAGCTTCCTCCGGTGTTTCGATTGCGTTACTCGAAAATAAGAAAATAGTTGAACTGAGTAGAGACACTATTACCAGCGGCGATTTTTCGGTTGCTGATGTTTATCTGGGTAAAGTCAAGAAAATCATGCCATCACTGAATGCTGCATTCGTGGATATAGGGCATGAAAAAGATGCTTTTATTCATTATCTGGATTTGGGATTTCACTTCCAGTCGTTGAATAATTTTGTTATTCATAACACTTCAAATGCCAAAAAGCTGTCTTTTACAAAGGCAAAAATGGCGGAACCACTTGAAAAAGAAGGGAAAATAACTTCTTTTTTGAAACAGGGACAGCCAATAATGGTGCAGATTGTCAAAGAAGCAATTTCGACAAAAGGACCGCGTCTTACTTCCGAAATTTCTATTGCAGGAAGAAATATGGTGCTGATGCCTTTTTCGGATAAAATTTCGATTTCTCAAAAAATCTCTTCAAATGAAGAGAAAAAAAGGTTAAGACGATTGATTAAAAGTGTGCTTCCTCCTAATTATGGGGCAATTGTAAGAACTGCCGCCGAAGGGAAGAGTGGAGAAATTTTAAAGGACGAGCTGTCGTTGTTGATTGAACGATGGAACGAATGTTGCAGAAAGCTGAAAACATTCAAGAAACCCGAATTGTTGATACGGGAAATAAATCGTACCTCAGCCATCTTACGCGATATGCTAAATGGCTCATTTAACAATATTTATGTTAACAATCAATCGGTTTATAACGAGATTAGGGGCTTTATAACGAATATAGAGCCTGAAAAAGAGAAAATCGTAAAACTCTACAGAGGAAAAGTAGGGATTTTTGAGCATTATGGTGTTGCGAAACAGATTAAAAGCATATTTGGACGTGTTGTATCCTTAAAATCAGGTGCATACATGATAATTGAACATACCGAAGCGCTACATGTGATTGATGTAAACAGCGGAATAAGAATGAAATCCGGCAACAGCCAGGAAACGCATGCTCTTGAAGTGAATCTTCTGGCGGCGGAAGAAATAGCACGGCAACTACGTGTCCGCGATATTGGTGGAATAATTGTCGTCGATTTTATCGACATGCATAATTCCGAAAATAAGTCGTTGCTGTACAATAAAATACAGAAGCTGATGGAAAACGACAGGGCTAAACACAATATCCTGCCATTGACGAAGTTCGGGCTGATGCAAATTACCCGGCAAAGAGTTCGTCCTGAGCTGAATATCAAGAATGGCGAGACTTGTCCGACCTGTCACGGATCGGGGCATATTTCTCCGAGTGTTGTGTTCGACAGTCAATTGAAGAGTCAGATTGCGTATTTTGTCAACAAAAGCAAAGAGAAACGTTTGACTGTGGATGTACATCCGTATGTCGCCGCTTATCTGAAAAAAGGATTTCCTTCATTAAGATTGAAATGGTGTTTCCAATATAAATGCCGTATCAAAATCAAAGCAAATTCTTCGTTTAGTTATTTAGAATCAAAAATATATAACGAAAACGGAAAAAAACTTAATGAATAAGGTAAATTCCGGTAAAAGAATTAATTTTAGCAGAAACTAAGATGGAATAGTATTTTCCTTGACGGCTGTTTGACTGTAAGAAACGCAAAGCAAACGGCTTGTCAAGTTAAATAAAATTGCTATTCAATCGATAGGTCACGGTAGTAAAACCATTGAAGAATTTGTACCAGAACTGCATAGTTCGGTATAAGATTTTTAATTAATTAGAAATTGATTGTACTAACATTTTCATTTTTGTTTAAAAAAAAATTATTACTTTTGTAGCGATATTATTATAATTTATATAACCTTAAAATAATGAAAATAAAGTATTTATTAAATCTTGTTGTGCTTTTTGCGGGTATTGTTTATAGTCCGTTGCAAGCGCAGGTTCAATTTCATGTGTCGCCGAAAGGAAGCAATTCCGGTAACGGTACGGAACAATCGCCTTTTCGTAATCTCGAACAGGCGCTGGGCGAAGCATACAAAACAAAAGGAGATGTGACGATTGTCCTGCACGAAGCGACTTACCGGCTTGCTGCTCCGCTTGTTTTCACACCGAAGGGTGGGGGAGCGATGGAAAAATCGTTGACTATACGTTCCTGTCCCGGTGAAAAAGTGGTGATTAGCGGAAGCGCAGTTCTTGAAAATCTACAGTGGAAACCATACAAAAACGGTATTTTGCAAACGCAGGTATCGGGGTCGCCGATTATGGATATGCTGGTTGTCAACGGAGAAGTACGACATCAGGCACGGTATCCGAACTATGACGCTAACGCAATCCGGTTCAACGGGACGGCTGAGGACGCCATCGCTCCGGCACGTGTCAAGACATGGAAAAATCCTGCCGGAGGATATTTGCACGTAATGCATGCCCACGACTGGGGCGATTTCCATTACCGGATTACCGGAAAAGATAAATCCGGAAATATCAGTACCGAAGGCGGTTGGCAGAATAATCGTCAATCGGGCTGGCACAAATCGAACCGGATGGTCGAAAATATCTTTGAAGAACTCGACGTTCCCGGCGAATGGTTCTACAACGCCGATAAATCAACGCTTTACTATTATCCGCCGGAAGGCGAAGATGTAAACGCCGCTGTTTTCGAAAGTCCGCAAATCAAACATCTCATCGAAGTCCGTGGAAGCAAGGATAATCCCGTGCGAAATATCACTTTTGAAGGATTGGATTTGACTCAGACACTCCGCACTTTTATGGAAAAATACGAGCCTCTGTTGCGTTCGGACTGGATGATTTACCGTGGCGCTGCTGTATTTTTTGAGGGCGCCGAAAACTGTGCATTGAAAAACTGCAATATCTACGACGTCGGGGGAAACGCCGTCTTTTTCAGCAATTACAATCGCAACTGCGAGGTGTCGGGTTCGTATCTGACACGTATCGGAGCAAGCGCTGTCTGTTTTGTTGGCGATCCTGATGCGGTGCGTTCGCCGAGTTTCGAATATTCGCAGTTTGTGTCGCCGAAAGATATTGACAGGACTGTCGGACCGAAAACTGACAACTATCCGGCATATTGCCGTGTACACGACAACCTGATTCACAAAATCGGAGTGTACGAAAAGCAGATTACCGGAGTGGAACTGTCGATGTCGCGAGCTATAACAGTCAGTCACAACAGTATTTACGACACTCCACGCGCCGGAATCAACATCAGCGAAGGAACCTGGGGCGGACATGTCCTCGAATTTAACGATGTGTTTAACACCGTCAAGGAAACCGGCGATCATGGCTCGTTTAACTCCTGGGGTAGAGACCGTTTCTGGCATCCTAACGGTAGAGTAATGGATTCGCTGGTCGCCAGTTGTCCCGAACTGATACTTGCCGACGCTATCGAAACGACGATAATCCGGAACAACCGTTTCCGTTGCGACCGCGGCTGGGATATTGACCTCGACGACGGCTCGACTAACTATCACATCTACAACAATCTTTGCCTGAACGGAGGATTGAAGCTAAGAGAAGGATTCTACCGCGTTGTCGAAAATAACATTCTGATAAATAACACTTTTCACCGCCATATATGGTTCAAAAACAATGGCGCTGTTTTTATTCGCAATATTGTGATGAATCCATACGAACAAACCTCAGGGTACGATTTGCGGGGCGCTCTGATAGACGGAAATATTTTTACCGACAGTCTTTCGTACAATTTTGCACAAAAGACTGGCACAGATTCCAATTCCATAGTCTCGAAACTCAAATTTGTTGATCCGGCATCGGGCGATTTCCGGGTATCTGCCACTTCGACGGCTATTTTCCGTACAGGTTTTCAGAACTTTGACATGAACAGTTTCGGCGTCGTGTCGAGCCGTTTGAAAGCGGTTGCTGAAAAGCCCAAAATGCCGACGCCGCTCTTTGCTGCCGACAAGACTGATTCTAAAACGATTACATGGGAGTCGGTGCAGATAAAAAATCTGGAGACGCTTGGCGAACGTTCTGCTACAGGAATGGATTCGGAACGCGGCGTATATGTTGTTGCAGTAAGCGCTTACGGTACCGAACTGCGCGATTATCTAAAATCAAATGATGTGATTCTGGGTTTTGCAGGCAAGCCGGTGAACTCGCTTGACGATTTGCGTAATGCCGTCGCAGGCGCCGACTTGAAGAAGCCTCAACAAATGATTATCTATCGAAATCAGAAAGAAAACCATGTAACAATTCCGGCGGGCATCATCCATGAAAATGTAAAATCCGATTAGGATTTATAAGATTAGCAGATTAATAGGATTGCCTTCGGGCACAATAATCCGATTAGGATTAAACCTGTTTTGCGATTTCAACTAAAGCGTTAAAAAAATCTTCGCCGAATTTACGGATAATTGGTTCTTTAAGAAACATAAAGACAGGTAATTGCTCTTTATCGCCCAAATCTCTTGCCGAAGCGCAGGTGTACCATTGGTCGTAGTTCAGGGCTGTGATATTTTTGAAATTTTTGATTCGGATAGGGTACAAATGACAGGAAATGGGTTTGTTGAAAGGGATATCTCCTTTTCTGTACGCCTTTTCGATTCCGCACAGACATGTCCCGTTATTCGAAAAGAAAGCATAAGCACATTCGTCTTTGTCTCCAACTAAAGGAGTTACAAATTCGTCGTCGGAATCAACTACAGCAACGCCATGCTGTTCTATAATCGATAAACCTTCCGAAGTGAGATACGGTTTTATTTTATCGATATATTTTTCAAGGAGTTCCGTTTCTTCCTTTTCCAGCGGAGCGCCACTGTCTCCATATACGCAACAGACGCCCAGACATTTGGGCAAATCGCAGATAAAATGTTTTTCGAACAAGTCGAGGCTTATAACTTTGTCATCTATTTGTATCATGTTTCAAACTGTTTAAAATTAAATCTTTATATTATTTTCCGATTTCATCCATTCATATTTGTCCGGATAATCAATTGCGGACAAACTTAAAATTCTTTCGGTAACGGTGGATATTAAAGCCTCGATATCAGCCGGTTTACTGTAAAACGAAGGATTTGCGGGACAAATGATTCCGCCGGCGTTTGTTACTCGAAGCATATTTTCCAGATGAATTGAGTTGAGAGGCGTTTCTCTGGTCATCAGTATCAAGTGTTTACGTTCTTTTAACATGACATCTGCCGTTCGCGAAATGAGGTCGGAAGCCACTCCGGAAGCGATGCGAGCAAGAGTTCCCATCGAACAGGGAGCGACAATCAGGGTATCGAACGAAGACGACCCGGAAGCAAACGGAACCATAAAATCGTTATTGTCAAAGACTTTGAAGGTTTCGTTTATCTCTTTGAACGTCGATATCCCGAGTTCGTACTCAAACACTTTACGACCATTTTCGCTGAATATCACTGCGATATTTTCGAGTTGAATATCAGTAACAAGCAACTTTTTCAGCAACTGGTAAGCATAACACGAGCCGCTTGCGCCCGTTATCGCAACAACTGCTTTTCTGTCTTTATTATACGGTAATATTTTCATAACAAGTATTTTAACTGTTCATACTCTTCATTAAGCGACGCCCATTTTTCCATTTCTTCGGACAAAGCGTTTTTTGTGACTGCATATTTTTCGTAAAAATCCGGTTCGGGAGTTTCACGTGAGAGAAAATCGTCCATTGCCGCCATTTCCGTTTCTAACTTTGAGATAATTTCCTCAGCGTTTTTTATTTGTAATTCCAACTTTTTCAATTGTTTGGAAATCTCTTTCTTTTCAACGTCCTTTTGTTGCGGATTATTTGGTTTTGACTCTTTCAACTGCTTCGACAGTTCGGATTTACGCTCAAGTTCATTCAGGTTTTCAAGTTTCCGGCGTTCCAGAAATTCGTATATCCCGCCCAGATGCTCCTTAACCATACCGTCCTTAAACTCATAGACTTTATTCACCAGACCATCCAGAAATTCCCTGTCGTGCGAAACGATAATCAAAGCGCCATCGTATGCTCTCAAAGCGTTTTTCAAAATATCTTTCGAACGCATATCCATGTGATTAGTAGGCTCATCCAGCACTAAAAGATTGTATGGTTCGAGCATCAGTTTCGCCATAGCCAGACGCGAACGTTCTCCACCCGATAAAACCTTGACTTTCTTGTCGATATCTTCGCCTCTGAAAAGAAATGCAGCCAAAATATCTCTCAGTTTTGAACGAATATCGCCAGCCGCCACTTTGTCCAAAGCATCGTAAACAGTGTCGTCGCCGTCCATCAAATCATCCTGATTTTGTGCAAAATATCCGATTTTAACATTGTATCCTGAAATCGCTTCGCCCTCTTCATGAGGGATTTCGCCGACAATTATTTTCGAAAGCGTAGTTTTTCCTTCGCCGTTACGCCCGACTAATGCAACTTTTTCGCTTCTTTCCACAAGCAGATTAACGCCCGAAAAAACGACATGTTCGCCGTATATCTTAGCAAGGTTCACCGCTTTAAATACATCCCGTCCCGAACGCGGCGCCGGCGGAAATTTGATGTTCAACTTCGACACGTCTTCTTCGTCGATTTCGATGATATCCAACTTATCTAACTGTTTTATACGTGATTGCACCTGATTTGCCTTGCTCGCCTTGTAACGGAAACGTTCGATAAATTCTTCCGTTTTTTCGATCATCCGGCGTTGATTTTCGTACGCCGCCGTTTGTTGTTCTCTACGTTCTTTTCTGAGTTCCACGTACTTGGAGTAGGGGACTTTGTAGTCGTATGCTTTTCCCAGCGATATTTCTATCGTCCGGGTTGTGACGGCGTCGAGAAAAGCACGGTCGTGTGAAATAAGAATCAGCGCTCCGTAGTAATTTTTGAGATAATCTTCGAGCCACTGGATAGATTCTATATCCAAGTGATTTGTAGGCTCGTCGAGCAACATAAGACGAGGTTTTGTCAGCAAAATCTTGGCTAATTCGACACGCATACGCCAGCCGCCGCTAAATTCGGATGTTGGTCTGTCGAAATCGGTTCGTTTAAAACCAAGTCCCAAAAGCGCTTTTTCGGTATCGCCAAGTTTGTCGTTTCCGCCCAGAATATGGTGACGTTCAGTTGCTTCGTGTAACCGTTCGATAAGCGCGACATATTCGTCCGATTCGTAATCCGTTCGTGAAGACAACTGACCGGAAATGTTTTCGATCTTAGCCTCCAGTTCGTTGATGAGGTCAAACGCTGTCATTGCTTCGTCGATTACGGTTTTTCCATCGGCAATCGTCATCTGCTGAGGAAGATAACCCATAGAAAAATCTTTAGGGGCGGAAATATTCCCCGAAGTTGGCTGTTGCAAGCCCATAAATATCTTTAACAGAGTAGATTTACCTGCGCCGTTCTTGCCGACAAGCCCTATACGGTCGTTTTCATTTATCATGAAATTTATTTCGTTAAACAGGGTGAATCCACCGAAACTTACTGTAATGTTATTCGCTGATACCACTATACATTTTTGCCGCAAAGGTAGTCTGAAAGTTTCAATATTCAAAATCGGTTGATTATAAATGTATTGAAAAATAGTTGAAATTTTTTTTGATATTATTTGAACAATTTAAGCTATCTCGTGTTTATATATTAAATTTGGTTTTTCATAGGTTAGTTCAGTTAATAAAGAAGGTAGGCGACCCAATCCTGCCTTCTTTTGTTTTTATTTTTTTCCCCTACTTCACTTCCGGCGGTTTGGACAGAGTGCCTCCTTCGTTGTAAATTATTGCGTCCAAAGGAATCCTGTTTAATCCTAAAATCTTATAAATCCTAATCGGATTTGTGCTGTATTTTTAACGCAAAGGTCAATGATTTTACGCAAATTTAATCCTGTAAATCAGTTGTTTGATAATAGATAAATTCATCATAACAATTTTTTTTACGTTTTGTTTGTTTCGTATGAAAAATTTGTTATACCTTTCCTTTATAAATCCCACGAATTCAGTTCATAGTTATTTTATCTATCAAACTGATATACAGTATATATTTGTTATACTTTATATCACATAAGACAAAACAAT
>JAISXV010000256.1 GCA_031270335.1 Prevotellaceae bacterium
ATCAATGCATGGAAACAGGCTAAACATCACTCCGTCAATATGGATACGCTTGTTGCACTGAGCACGGGAATTGCTTATCTGTTCAGCGTTTTCAACTCTTTATTTCCGGATTTCTGGACGAAAAGAGGTGTTCATCCGCATGTGTATTTCGAGGCTGCCGCCGTGATTATCACTTTCATCCTTCTCGGGCGTTTTCTGGAAGAAAAAGCCAAAGCCGGGACTTCGTCGGCAATAAAAAAACTGATTGGATTACAGCCTAAAACCGTGACAGTTGTCAATCGTGAAGGCAACAAAGTTTCTTACGTTCAAATTCCTGTCGAAAAGGTAGTTGCCGGAGCAATGATTTTAGTGCATCCCGGCGAAAAAATCGCCGCCGACGGAATTGTCGTCGAAGGAAGTTCTTATGTGGACGAAAGCATGTTGAGCGGCGAACCCGTACCTGTCGCTAAACAACTTGGAGATAAAGTATTTGCCGGCGCAATCAATCAAAAAGGCAGTTTTGTGTACGAAGCCGTGAAAACAGGGAAAAACACTCTGCTTGCGCAGATTATCCGTATGGTGCAGGATGCGCAGGGCAGCAAGGCTCCCGTACAGAAATCGGTGGACAGGATTGTCGGGATATTTGTTCCGGCGGTGACGGGAATCGCTGTGTTTTCATTCGTTGTATGGATGATATTCGGTGGTGATGAAGGGTTTACGAATGGGTTGCTTGCTTTGGTAACGACGATGATTATTGCCTGTCCGTGCGCTTTGGGACTTGCCACGCCTGTAGCAATCATGGTCGGGATAGGCGAGGGCGCCGAAAAAGGAATACTCGTCAAAGATGCGGAAAGTCTCGAAACAGCAAAGAAAATCAATGCGATAGTCTTGGACAAAACCGGAACGTTAACCGAAGGACGACCGGCTGTTACGGATATTTTTTGGAGAAATGGCGACGACAGCAAAAAGAATGTGTTATACAGTCTCGAAAAACAGTCGGAACATCCTTTGGCAGAAGCAATAACAGCTTATTTCGGCGAGGAGTCGCCGGTTTTGATTGACGACTTCGAAAGTCTGACGGGCGAAGGCGTAAAAGGAGTAATCGACGGACGGATTTATTATGCAGGGAATCACAATCTTTTGCTAAAAAACAATATATCCGCCGACGAACGATTGGTTGAGGAAGCAAACAGGTTGAGCAAACAGTCGAAAACGACGGTATGGTTTGCAGATGAGCGTAATGCAATCGCTGTAATTGCAATCGCCGACAAAATTAAGGAGACGTCAAAAACAGCCGTCAAACAATTCCAATCGGCAAATATTGAGGTATATATGCTGACAGGCGATAATGAAACCACAGCAAACGCAATAGCCGCAAGTCTCGGAATCGACAATTACAGATCGGGTGTGTTGCCTCAGGAAAAAGCCGTATTTGTCAAACAGTTACAGTCGAAAGGCAAGGTTGTGGCAATGGTCGGCGACGGTATCAACGACAGCGCCGCTCTTGCTCAAGCCGACCTGAGTATTGCGATGGGGGAGGGGAGCGATATCGCTATCGACGTCGCCAAAATAACGATTATTTCGGCGGATCTGACTAAAATCACGGACACAATAGATTTATCCGTCCGGACTGTCCGGACTATACGTCAAAATCTGTTCTGGGCGTTTATCTATAATTTTATCAGTATTCCCATCGCCGCCGGTATTCTTTATCCGTTCACCGGGTTTTTACTCAATCCGATGATTGCCGGAGCAGCAATGGCTTTGAGCAGCATAAGCGTAGTCGGTAACAGTATTTTACCCACGTATGTCCGGCGATTTTACCACTGAGGCTATTTGATTATAAGTTTTTTACAAAAAAAATATTGTTATAAATGAATTATTTTTACCTTTGCGTGTTAAAATAAGGAATTATTTACTATAGATTAATGGATAAAAGTATAGAGAAAAAGGTTAGACAAAACGGAGCAGATGAGGCGAAATTGATTGACACTGTTATATTTGCGATGAAAGATAAGAAGTCGGAGAATATAGTGCATCTCAATTTGGACAAACTTAGCAAATCTGTTTGCAGTTCATTTATTGTGACGAGCGCCGATTCCACAGTTCAAGTAAAGGCAATTGCCGATAATGTTGAAGAAGAAGTTTTCAAAAAACTTAATGAGAAAGTGTGGAGACGGCAGGGCGACGAAAACGCCTTGTGGATAATATTAGATTATGGTTCGGTGGTAGTGCATGTTTTCCAGACAAATTGTAGAAAATATTATGCTTTGGAAGATTTGTGGGCTGACGCCGAAACAGTTAAAATTGCAGAAGATAAAATTGCATAATATATTTGTAGTATGGAAAATCAGAACCCAAGAATAAACAAGAATCCAAAGCGATTCAATCCTTATTGGTTCTATGCCCTTTTAGGGCTGATGATAGTAGGTATATACCTTTTTAATGATGGCGACGGACCCGTTGAAACACAGTGGAATAATGTCCGCACACAAATGTTGCCCGAAGGCGACGTCAATGAAATAACGGGAATACTCAACAACGGCAAATTTGCAAGAGTTGAAATCAAATTGAAAGGAGACAAGATCCACAAGTATTCTGACAAGATAAATGTCAAGGCGAATTACAAAGGCGCTCATTTCTTTTGCAGAGTTCCGTCGGACTGGGATGGCGAAGTTCAAGTAGCTGAAGCTCAGGCAAATCTCGAAGAAAAACAGCAAGTACCTCTTCAGTATGACGAAGAACGAAACTATTTCGGGCGTGTTCTGGAATTTCTCATGTTCCCGATTATCTTGCTGTTATTCTGGTTTATATTATTTCGTGGAATGGCTCGTGGCGGCGGCGGCGCCGGCATATTCAACGTCGGCAAGTCGAAAGCGCAACTTTTCGATAAAAATTCCACCGATGCTACAAAAATCACATTCAACGACGTTGCCGGTCTGGAAGAAGCGAAAGTGGAAATCATGGAAATAGTCGATTTCCTCAAAAATCCGAGAAAGTACACCGATTTGGGCGGAAAAATCCCGAAAGGCGTGTTGCTTGTCGGTCCTCCGGGAACGGGTAAGACATTACTGGCTAAGGCAGTAGCAGGCGAGGCAGATGTTCCTTTCTTTTCGATGTCGGGTTCCGATTTTGTTGAGATGTTTGTAGGCGTCGGAGCGTCGCGTGTTCGCGATTTGTTCCGGCAGGCAAAGGAAAAAGCGCCCTGCATTGTGTTTATCGACGAAATTGACGCCGTAGGACGGGCGCGTGGCAAAAACGCCGGATTTTCGAGTAACGACGAAAGAGAAAACACTTTGAATCAGCTGTTAACCGAAATGGACGGTTTCGGGACAAACAGCGGAGTGATCATCCTGGCTGCCACCAACAGAGCGGATATTTTGGACAAAGCGCTGATGCGCGCAGGACGTTTCGACAGGCAAATATACGTCGATCTTCCTGAATATAAGGAACGTTTGGACATCTTCAAAGTGCATCTGCGCGAATTGAAATTAGACCCCGATTTCAATATTGATTTTCTGGCGCGTCAGACGCCCGGATTTTCGGGAGCAGATATTGCAAACGTCTGTAACGAAGCAGCTTTGATCGCTGCAAGAAAAGATAAAGTAACGGTTGATAAACAGGATTTCCTTGACGCAATCGACAGGATAATCGCCGGGCTTGAGAAGAAAAGCAAGTTAATCAGCAAAGAAGAAAAACGGACAATTGCTTTCCACGAGGCAGGGCATGCAACCGTCAGCTGGATTCTGGAACATGCGAATCCGCTCCTCAAAGTTACAATCATTCCGCGTGGGCGTTCGTTGGGAGCGGCATGGTATCTTCCTGACGAAAGGCAAATTACGACGACAGAGCAGATGATGGACGAAATGGCGGCTACCCTGGGAGGACGTGTTTCGGAAGAACTCACTTTCGGCAAAATATCGACAGGCGCATTGAGTGATTTAGAGAAAGTTACACGACAGGCATACGCTATGGTCGCATATTTCGGAATGAGCGAAAAGGTCGGTAACCTGAGTTATTACGATTCTTCGGGACAATCGGAATACTCTTTGTCGAAGCCTTACAGCGAAAGAACATCGGAACTTCTTGACGAAGAGGCAAAAAGGTTCATTGATATTGCTTACAATATGGCAAAAACGGTGTTGATTGAACATAAAGACGGTCTTACTGTTCTGGCAGAACAGCTTTTGGAGAAAGAAGTGATTTTCAGCGAAGATCTGGAAAAGATTTTTGGAAAAAGAAAAAATAACAGACTGGAAGAACTCGGATTGCTGGAACCGGGTCAAGATAACAAATGAGAAATTTAGTAATACGAACAGTCAGTGGAATAATATTCCTGTGCATTTTGTTGTCGGGAATAATATTTCATCCATTTGGATACGGGTTTATCTTGCTGTTAATCATCATCGCAGGGCTTCACGAGTTTTACGGTATGCTTTTGCCGAAATCGTTCTGTTTGAGGAAAATACTTGGCTATACAATTGCAATAACGTTATTTGCACTCTTTTATCTCAGAGGTTTCGGATTATTGCCGGTTTCCGGAAATTATTTCTGGATTTTGGTTGTTCCGGTGGCGGGAGTGTTTGTTGCTGAGCTTTATTCGCAGTCCCAAACTCCGTTTTCGAATATTTCCGGCGTGTTGGCGGGCGTGATATACATCGCTTTGCCTTTTTCGCTGACAACGGAATTGACTCTGTACGAGGGCAATTACGACTACCGGATTTTTCTGGCTTTGTTTATTTTCCTGTGGAGCAACGATGTAGGAGCATATTGTTTCGGGATGATGTTCGGACGCAAAGGTAAACATAAACTGTTCGAACGGATTTCGCCAAAAAAGTCATGGGAAGGATTTTGTGGAGGATTAATTGCTTCTTTGATAGCGGCTTTCGTGCTGTTTTCGGTTTGGGGCGAACGGTATGCTTTCGATGAGATTCACTGGTTCGTTTTGGCAGTAATTGTCTCTTTATCCGGCACTTTTGGAGACCTCGCCGAATCAATGCTGAAACGTTCGGCAGGAGTGAAAGACAGCGGAAAAATAATGCCGGGGCATGGCGGGATTCTCGACCGTTTCGACAGCGCGCTGTTTGCTTTTCCCTGCGCTTTGGCATATATTTATTTATTGAATATTAATATTTTATCAGAATTATTGAATTAAAAAAAAATTACGACAGAACATGAGATTACATAAAGAAGGAAAAACGTTTGTGAAAACTACAGGAATTGTTTTCGGTGTATTTCTGGCATTTGCATGGTATTACGGTTTAGTTTGGCTGTGGGTTGGCGCTGCGGTCTTTTTTATACTTTTTATTTTTATGTTTCGGTTTTTCCGGATACCGAACCGTTCGTTTATGCCGGTCAAAGGAGTCATCCTTTCTCCCTGCGACGGTAAAATTGTTATTATTAAAGAAGTTGAAGAAACGGAATATTTTAAGGATCGTCGATTGCAAGTGTCTGTATTTATGTCGATTAATAATGTACACATCAACTGGGTTCCGGTGAACGGGAAAGTGAAATATTTCCGGCATCATCACGGGAAATATCTTGTTGCCTGGCATCCGAAATCATCGGAGAAAAACGAGCGTACGACATTTGTGGTAGATGTTGATAATAAGGGAATTGTAGAGATACTGTTCCGTCAGATAGCCGGTTATGTTGCCCGCAGAATAGTTACTTATGTCAAAGAAGGCGAACTTGTTGTGCAAAATCAGCAGTTGGGATTTATCAAATTCGGGTCAAGAATGGATTTGTTTTTTCCGTTGGGGACTGAAATCTGCGTCAAAGAAGGCGATTGCGTGAAAGGAACCGAAACAGTGATTGCAAAACTGTAAAAAATGACAGCAGAACAAAACATATTCGTCCCGGAAATATTGTATGAAGACAATCATATCATTGCGATAAACAAGAAATCGTCGCAGATTGTACAGAGCGATAAAACCGGCGATGAACCGCTGGTTGAACTGCTGAAAAAGTTTATCAAACAGAGAGATAACAAACCCGGAGACGTCTTTTTGGGAATTGTCCACCGTTTAGACCGTCCTGTCGGGGGTGTAATACTTTTTGCCAAGACCAGCAAATCCTTAGTGCGTTTGAATGAGTTGTTTCGTTCGGGAGAGGTCAAAAAAACGTATCTTGCAATAGTCAAAAACGCCCCGCCGAAAGAGCAGGACATTATTACTCACTATCTTTACAGAAATGAGGAACAGAACAAATCGTACGCTTATAATTTTCCTAAAAAAAACACAAAGGAAGCTCGTCTGGAATATATTGTCGTTGGCAAAAGCGACAATTATATCTTGCTGAAAATCCGTCTTTTCACCGGACGACATCATCAGATACGGTGTCAACTTGCGACAATCGGTTCACCCGTCAAAGGCGACTTGAAATATGGTTTCGACCGCGCAAATAAAGACGCAAGTATTTCACTTATTGCCTATTCTATCTCGTTCGTGCATCCGGTGAAAAAAGAAACAATAAGTATAACCGCGCCTGTCCCCGATTCCGACATCTGGAAATTCTTCAAAAATCAAGTAGAATTTTCAGAATTTTAGAATTTTCAGAATTTTTGTTCCGGAAATTTTTCCATAGTGAACTTATTCTCAGAATCAGACAGCAGTTCACGGGCATAAGTCAGCCGTGTATGCGACTTCCCTTTATTGAGACGCATTTCAAATTGTCGTTTTTGCTACGAAATTTTTTAACCACAAAGGCGGCGGCGTTGTCGTTGTAGGGGCAAGGCATGCCTTGCCCCTACAATGCCAATGCGACAATTTGAACAAGTGCGACAATTTGAAATGCACCCCCTTTATTGTCTTTCTTTTCTTTATATTATTTTTTAACGTATCTTTGCGGCGTTTTTTAGTACATTATTATTAAAAATTATAGAAAAAATATGGCAAAAGAAGTAACATCAAGAGCGGAAAACTTTTCACTGTGGTACAACAATTTGGTAACGAAAGCCGGTCTGGCTGAAAATTCGGCTGTACGCGGCTGTATGGTCATCAAACCGTACGGGTACAGTTTGTGGGAAAACATGCAATCAGCTCTCGACAAGATGTTTAAAGACACGGGACATGTCAACGCGTATTTCCCGCTGTTCATTCCGAAATCGTTTTTTGCGAGGGAAGCGGAACATGTTGAAGGTTTCGCAAAAGAGTGCGCAGTAGTAACGCATTACCGGCTTCGCAATACTCCCGACGGCAAAAGCGTTGAAGTTGACCCGGATGCAAAGTTGGAGGAAGAACTGATTGTCCGTCCGACGTCTGAGACAATCATCTGGAACACATACAAAAACTGGATACAGTCGTATCGCGACCTGCCTGTCCTTTGCAATCAGTGGGCGAATGTCGTGCGCTGGGAGATGAGGACGCGACTGTTTCTGCGAACTGCCGAATTTCTTTGGCAGGAAGGGCATACGGCTCATGCAACACGTGAAGAAGCTGTCGAAGAAACGGTCAAGATGCTTGGCGTTTACGAAGATTTCGCTAAAAACTGGCTGGCGATTCCCGTAATCACGGGAGTAAAAACCGCGAGCGAACGTTTTGCCGGCGCCGTCGATACTTATTGTATCGAAGCGATGATGCAGGACGGCAAGGCTTTACAGTCGGGGACGTCTCATTTTCTCGGACAAAATTTTGCTAAGGCTTTCGACGTCAAATTTGCTTCGAAAGAGGGAACGCTGGACTATGTGTGGGCGACATCCTGGGGTTTATCGACCCGCATGATAGGTGCTTTAGTCATGGCTCATTCCGACGATAACGGTCTGATTCTCCCGCCAAAAGTTGCGCCTTTGCAGGTAGTAATTATACCTATATTTAAAGGTGAAGAAGAATTGCAGCAAATGAAAACGCACTGCGAAGCGATAAAAAACAGTCTCCTGAAGGCTGGGATTTCCGTAAAAATCGATGACAGAGACAATTTGCGTTCGGGATTCAAGTTTGCCGAATATGAATTGCTGGGCGTTCCGGTCAGGTTGGCGATTGGTCCGCGAGATCTCAAAAACGGCACAGTCGAAGTTGCTCGTCGGGATACACTCACAAAAGAGATTGTGTCTCAGGAAAATATCGAACAACATGTTTTGTCGCTACTTTCGGATATTCAAACGAATATTTACAATAAAGCGCTTAAATTCAGAGATGAACATACTTACATCGTGGATTCATACGACGAATTTAAGGAAAAAATCGAAAACGGAGGTTTCTTTTTGGCGCATTGGGACGGAACGGCTGAAACCGAAGCTCTTATCAAGGAAGAAACAAAGGCGACTATACGCTGTATTCCCATCGAAGGCGACATGGAAACGGGTAAATGTATGGTTACAGGAAAACCTTCGACTCAGAGAGTTGTATTTGCAAGAAATTATTAATCAATTTTTTATAGATTGAAATGAATGTAAAATTGTGGAGCAAGGGATTCGATTCCGACAAGCCGGTCGAAAAATTTACCGTAGGACGCGACAGGGAATTGGATTTGAAACTTGCAAAATACGATATTCAGGGTTCTATGGCGCATATACGTATGTTGCAGAGTATTGGATTGCTGGAAAAATCGGAGCTGGATATCCTGCTCAAAGAAATGGAAACGATTCTGACGAAAATCGAAAGCGGTAATTTTGTCATCGAAGAAGGCGTCGAAGACATTCATTCCCAGATCGAACTCATGCTTACTCGGGAACTTGGCGAGGTTGGAAAAAAAATCCATTCCGGACGGTCGCGTAACGATCAGGTTCTGGTTGACCTCAAACTGTTCTTCCGAAACGAAATCAAAGATATAGCCAAACTCACAAAACAACTGTTCGACACGCTGATCGAACTGAGCGAGGCAAACAAAGACGTGTTGATGCCGGGATATACTCATTTCCAGATTGCCATGCCTTCGTCGTTCGGTTTGTGGTTCGGGGCTTACGCCGAATCTTTGACAGACGACGTTCTTTTGCTGGAAGCAGCCTATCGACATGCTAATCAGAATCCTCTGGGTTCGGCGGCAGGATACGGCTCGTCGTTTCCGTTGAACAGGACTATGACGACGGAATTACTGGAATTTAACACATTACACTTTAATTCCATCGCTGCACAGATGTCCCGCGGCAAAACAGAACGGACGCTGGGTTACGCTATAGCGGCAATAGCGGGGACATTGTCGAAACTTGCCGGCGATATCTGTCTGTATATGAGCCAGAATTTCGGATTTGTCTCTTTTCCCGACGAACTGACGACCGGCTCAAGTATCATGCCGCACAAAAAAAATCCGGACATGTTCGAACTGATTCGTGGAAAATGTAACAGACTCCAGGCATTGCCAAATGAACTGACTTTGGTAACAAGTAATTTACCCTCAGGCTATCACAGGGATTTACAACTGTTGAAAGAAATTGTTTTTCCGGCTATCGACGAACTGAAAAATTGTCTTGCCATGAGCGATTACATGTTGCGAAATATCAGGATAAACGTTTCGATAACAGATAGTCCGCTGTACGATTATTTGTTTACGGTCGAAGACGTGAACCGTAAAGTGTTATCGGGCGTTCCGTTCCGCGATGCGTACAGGGAAATCGGCAAACAGGTGCAGGAAAAAACGTACAAACCCAACAGAGAAGTGCATCATACTCACGAAGGTAGCATCGGCAATCTGTGCAACGACAGGATTAAGGAAAAAATGGACGAACGGTTGAGGTTGATGATTGAAAATTGATTAGAATTATAATAAATATGAATAAATATGAACTTACAAGAACAATTTGAAACACAAGGCAACTGGCTTTTCAAGTACAGAGGAATATTGCCGCTTATTATTTTATTTGCAGGAATTGGTTTTCTCGTACATTCCGAATTAGACTGCTCTAACTTTTTCTACCACAGAACGTTTATAATGGATTACTACACTATCGGCTGTCTTGTTATTTGCCATACCGGGCTGGCTATACGGATTTACACCGTCGGACATGCGCCTGACAATACTTCGGGCAGAAATACAGCCGGACAGGTCGCCGATATACTCAATCAGACAGGTATTTATTCCATTGTAAGGCATCCGCTTTACCTTGGAAATTTTTTGATGTGGTTAGGCATCGCTTTTGCCGTGCAGAATTTTTGGTTTGTAGCCGTTTTTGTGTTGCTTTACTGGGTTTATTACGAGAGAATTATGTATGCCGAAGAACGGTTTTTACATCGCAAGTTCGGTAAAACATTCAGCGATTGGGCAGCAAGGACGCCGGCAGTTATACCGAATTTTAAACTGTTTGTCAAACCGGATACACCTTTCAGATGGAAAAAAGTATTGAAGCAGGAAAAAAACGGGTTGACTGCATTATTCATCATATTTTCGACGTTCGACATAATCATACAACTATTACAGAAAAGTTATGACTACAATTATGTTTTACACGTAATATGCCTTATTTCCATTATCTTATACTGTATTTTGCGATATCTGAAAAAGAAAACGCAACTGTTAAACGATATTTGAGAAATATTATATATATTTGCGCCTGTTTTTGTTTTAAAAATGATGATAAATGTACAAAATATAAAACAACAGTTTGATATAATCGGTTCATCTCCAGCTCTTGACAGGGGCATAGACATTGCCTGTCAGGTTGCTCCTACCGATTTGTCGGTGCTGATAACCGGTGAAAGCGGAACCGGAAAAGAAGTGTTTCCCAAAATCATACACAGGTTCAGTTCGCGGAAGCACGGACAGTATATTGCCGTCAACTGCGGAGCAATCCCCGAAGGTACAATTGATTCGGAGTTGTTTGGTCACGAAAAAGGCTCTTTTACAGGAGCGTTGGATACACGTAAAGGTTATTTTGAAGTAGTTGACGGAGGAACAATATTTCTGGACGAAGTAGCCGAATTGCCTCTGTCAACGCAAGTTAGGCTGTTGAGAGTGCTGGAAACGGGCGAATTTCTGAAAGTTGGTTCCTCGAAAATGCAGAAGACAAATGTACGCGTTATTGCAGCGACAAATGTAAACTTGCAGGAAGCCATACGACGCAACCGTTTTCGTGAAGACCTGTACTACCGACTCAACACTGTGCCGATAATCGTTCCTCCGTTGAGAGAACGCAAGGAAGATATATATTTGTTATTCAGGAAATTTGCATCAGATTTTGCAGAAAAATACCGTATGCCTTCCATCGCGCTCGACAACGAAGCCCGTATGGAACTGGAAAACTATTCCTGGCCCGGAAATGTGCGACAGTTGAAAAACGTAACGGAGCAAATATCTGTAATTGAACACGATAGAAATGTTACGAAAGAAAAACTGAGCAAATATCTTCCCGTCAATAACAGTTTGCCTGTTTTGTATCAGAACAATGACGATTTCGGCAGTTTTGCCTCCGAAAGGGAATTGTTGTACAAGATACTTTTCGACATGCGCAACGACGTCAACGAACTGAAAAAGTGGATGTACAAACTGTCGAAAGGCGAATCGGCAGTTCAGGACTACAGCAAATATGTTGACCCCGAACCGTTGATTTATCAGGACGAAGATACGCAGCGCGAGGACGTTAGTGTTGTCGAAAAAGTTCAGGATTTGCAGTCGCAGGAAAAGGACGCCATACGCAAAGTCCTGAAAAAATTTAATAACAAACGAAAACCGGCGGCAGAAGCGCTTGGCATTTCGGAACGTACATTATACCGGAAAATTAAAGAATATGATATCGAAGAATATGAAGATGAATAAATTGAAATATTTAATATTGGTGATTATCCCGATTTTCGGTTCGTGCGGGATATATTCGTTCAGTCAGAGTTACTTGTCGCCCGAAGTCAAGACAGTCAGCATTGCGTATTTTCCGAATATGGCTTTGCTTGTCAATCCTACTCTTAGCAACACGTTTACAGAGGCTTTGAAGGACATGTTCACACGTCAGACACGCCTTACGCAGGTCGAATCCGAAGGACATCTTCAGTTCACCGGCGAAATCAGGGACTATTCCATTTCGCCGACTGCAATCACAGGCGACGAAGTGGCGTCTTTGAACCGATTAACTATCCGGGTTAAAGTGAAGTATGTCAATCAAATTGATGAAACACAGAACTTCGAAAAAGATTTTTCGGCATACAGCGATTTTCCGGGCGAAGCCTCAATAGAGCAATACCAATCGCAATTGGTAGAGGAAATTACGAAGACTTTGGTCGAAAATATTTTTAACGCATCTGTAGGAAACTGGTAAACAAAATGAATTTTGAGTCAATAGATAGGTACTTGAATTTCGATATTCCTGTCGGGAAAAGTGAAATCGAAGATTTAGAGGCGCTTGTAACCGAAAATCCGTGGTTTTCTTTTGCTTATGCCTTACTGTTGAAAGGATATAAGAACGAAAATCGTCCGGATTATGACGAAATGCGCAGCTTATCAGCCTTTTATATTCCCAACAGGCGCCGATTGTACAAGTTTATCGAAAAAGAAACAGTAGCAAACAAAACTTCCGTTACGAACAAGCAGGATGCTCTGTTAGCTTTCCGTAACGAATATTTTTCGCCGGACGACTATTCAAGTGAATTTTTCGCCAATATTTCGAAAAATAGCAACAGCGAAGAGGACGATTTAATCATTAATTTCATAAAAGAATCGCCAAAAATTATTCCCGGCAAAGAAATTTTTACACAAAATTTAGATTTCGATAATTCTTTGGACGATAATGATATAGTAAGCGAAACTCTGGCTGAAATATACCTTTCGCAAGGTCTTTATGAACAGGCAATCGAATGTTTTAACAAATTAATTTTGCTCAATCCGGAAAAAAGTAGTTACTTTGCGCTCAAAATTAATGAAATTAAGAATATAAAAAAATGATTGTTTTATGGGATATATAGTTTTTGCAACGCTCTTGATTATAGTAGGAATACTAATGGTTTTTGCAGTATTGATACAAAACTCCAAAGGAGGAGGTTTGGCTGCAAATTTCGCATCCGGAAACCAAACATTTGGCGTCCGGCAAACAGCGGATTTTATCGAAAAATTTACATGGTATCTTGTTGTAGCCATGTTTGTTTGTTGTTTTTTGTCGTCGGCTTCGATACCGGGCAGTACTGTCGCAAATAATCGACGTTCGACTGTTCAGGAACGTATTCAGTCATACACTCCGGGAATGACGCCCGTAACCGGCGTCCCGGCGGAAGAGACAAATAGCGACGACGCTTCAACAACATCAACACCGAACTAATTGATTTTTGATTTTTCATATTATTAGTGATTTTTGATTTGTTAATTGTGAACCCTCGCACAGAAATGTGCAGGGTTTTTTGTTTCTTTTTTGGAAATCTAAAATTTTCATGTAACTTTGCGCCCGTAATTATAAACAGAAAACATTTTGGCTTCATCGAATTTTGTAGATTATGTTAGGATTTTTTTCCGGTCAGGAAATGGAGGTCCCGGTTCAACTCATTTGCACAGAGAGAAATTTGTCCCTATGGGCGGACCCGACGGCGGCGACGGAGGACGCGGCGGTCATATCATCCTCAAAGGAAATAAACAGTATTGGACTTTGATACACCTCAAATACCGGAAACATGTACATGCGGAACACGGCGAATCGGGTAGCGGAAGTCTCTGTCATGGAGCTAACGGTAAAGACATGATTCTGGACGTACCCATCGGGACAGTCGCCAAAGACGAAGCAGGCAACATTCTCTGCGAAATCACTCAGGACGGCGAGGAAATCATTCTGATACGCGGTGGACGAGGCGGGTTGGGCAATTCCAATTTCAAATCGGCAACCAACCGGACTCCACGATATTCGCAACCCGGAGAACCCGGAATCGAGGGCTGGTATATCCTGGAATTGAAATTGTTGGCAGATGTCGGTCTGGTCGGATTTCCGAACGCCGGCAAATCCACTCTGCTGTCGGTGGTTTCGGCTGCCAAACCCAAAATCGCCGATTATGCGTTCACTACTCTCGAACCGAACCTTGGCATAGTGAACTATCGTGAACATCTGTCGTTTATAATGGCAGACATTCCCGGAATCATCGAAGGCGCTCACGAAGGTAAAGGCTTGGGATTACGCTTTCTACGACATATCGAACGTAATTCGGCGCTCCTGTTCCTGATTCCCGCCGACAGCAAGGATATCGCCAAGGAATACCGTACGCTTCTCAATGAACTCAAAAAGTATAACCCCGAACTCTTGGACAAACGCCGGATACTGGCAATATCCAAAAGCGACATGCTCGACAAGGAGCTAAGCGATGAAATTGAGGCAGATATAAAAAAACGAATCCACGACACTCCGTATATTTTTATCTCGTCGGCGACGGGAAGCAGGATTGTCGAATTGAAGGATTTAATCTGGAAAATTTTAAACGAATAGAATCATGTTGATAGTATTGGAAGGATTGGACGGCGCAGGTAAAACCACTCAAGTGAACTTGTTGCAAAAGTATTTTGAATCGGAAAACAGGGAAAGCATGTTCTTGCACTTTCCCCGTTTCGACGCTCCGGTGTATGGCGATTTGATTGCGGCATTTCTGCGCGGCGAATTTGGCGACGTCAATACGGTTGACCCGCGTCTGGTCGCCCTACTCTATGCCGGCGACAGAGACAACGCTGCCCCAATGATAAAATCGTGGCTTGCCGAGGATAAAGTCGTGATTCTCGACCGTTACGTGTACTCAAACATTGCTTATCAGTGCGCCAAAATCGATGGCGAGGATAAACGAAAACAACTCCGGCAATGGATTTTCGATATGGAATACAACTTTTTCGGAATCCCGCGTCCCGACGTCAGTATTTTTCTGGATGTGCCGTTCGATTTCACGGTCGAAAAACTGAAATCACAACGCGAAGGAACCGACAGAGATTATCTCAACGGAAAAAAAGATATTCACGAATCAGATTTCGATTTGCAGAAAAAAGTACGCGATGTATATCTGGCACAAGCAAATATCGACGAAAACTTTGTTGTCGTCAACTGCGTTGGTAACAATTCACAAATGAAAACGCCTCAGGTTATACATAAGGAAATAATTGCGCTGATTCTTTTATTCAAAGCTTAAAGCGCAATTGTATTGCTACAATTTGTTCCGAAAAAATAACTTAAATTTAAAAACAAATGTTATTATTTCTTGTTAATATACGTATTTAGAGTTAGAGTTACATATTTTTTGTTAAAAAATTTAAAATTTGTTGGTTACAAGATAATGTTGCAGTACTTTTGCACAAAATTTAAAGTAGGAATATATGGAGAATATAATTATTTTTTCAGCGCCGTCCGGGTCAGGTAAGACCACAATTATTAACAACTTATTGGAACAGTTTCCTAAGTTGGAGTTTTCAATATCGGCAACAAACCGGAATCCACGGGAGAATGAATTTGAAGGCGCTAATTATTATTTTTTGTCTCAGGACGAGTTTAACAGCAAGATTACCAACGGAGAATTTCTCGAATGGGAAGAAGTTTACGGTGGCGCTATGTATGGGACATTACTGTCGGAAATCGACAGGATATGCAAGTCGGGCAAAGTTGCCTTGTTCGACCTCGACGTTCACGGAGCGTTAAAAGTCAAAAAAAGATTTAAAAACGCTTTTTTGATATTTGTTTTGCCGCCTTCAATCGAAGTTTTGAAAGAGAGACTGGAAAAACGTTCGTCGGAAACACCTGAATTTCTTGAAAAAAGATTGAACAGAGCAAAAGAAGAAATCATGCACGCAACCAAGTTCGACTACATTCTTTTGAATGACGACATCGACGAGGCTTTGACGGAAATCCATGATGTAGTAAACGATTTTTTGGAAAATAAATTAGTTCCAAATACATTTCGAATAGTTGATTAATTGATGATGTTATTGGTTTTAACCACAAAGGACGCAAAACGCTTTGCGTCCTTTGCTTTTTCATCTTGTTCCAATACAGGCTTGTTTACCGATAACATTATATCTTACATAAATATCAATGAAAAAACAGCAGTTCTCTGTATTTTGGCATGGGCCACAGTTCGTCGTCGATAATCATTTCTAATTTGTCGATATGATATCTGATATTGTCGAGGAAAGGCAACACATTCTTGAAATATTCTTCCGCACGGGTTATGACATCGTCGATAGCGTTGGCTCTTTTACGTTCGTCGATCATCTGATATACTTTGATATTGATTTCCTTGACATGACGGGAGATTTTTTCGAGCGCTCTCATTTGCGGAATAATCATGTCGCCGACTTTGTCGCCGAACAGTCCTTTGAGACCCTGAACATTTTCGATAAGGATATTCTGGTACTGTATTGCCGTAGGAATGATGTGATTCAGAGCAAGGTCGCCCAGTACGCGCGATTCTATCTGCAATTTTTTCAGGAACGTTTCGTTTTTAATTTCGTAGCGTGATTCGAGTTCCCGTTTTGAAAGCACGCCCGCTTCGGTCAGCAGATTTATCGATTTCGGACTGAGATAAGTCATGAACGCGTCTGTGATACTGTCGATTATTCCGAGACCTCTTTTAGTTGCCTCTTTTCTCCACTCGTCCGAATAACTGTTTCCGTCGAATAGGATATTTTTTGATTTCACGATGAAAGTACGCAAAACCTGAAGTATGGCTTCGTCTTTTTTGATATTTTTATCAATAAGTTTATCGACTTCGGATTTGAAGATATTCAACTGTTGCGCTACTGCCGTGTTGAGAATCAACAACGAAGCGGCGCAATTACTGCTCGCCCCGACAGCGCGGAACTCGAAACGGTTACCCGAAAACGTAAACGGCGACGTCCGGTTACGGTCAGTCGTGTCGGGCATGATTTCGGGGATTTTACCCATGACGTCAAGTTTCAGCTCTGTTTTTTCGTCGGGCGTCATTTTTTTGTTGGGGATTTTCTCTTCCAGCGAGTTAAGCGTTCTTTGGAGAGTTTCGCCGATGAAGACGGACATTATCGGCGGCGGAGCCTCGTTACCGCCTAAACGCTGATAATTACTGAGATTGGCAACGCTCGCCATCAACAGCCGTCCATGTTCGTGAACGGCGCGAATGGTGCATATAAAGAACGTGAGAAACTGCAGGTTATTCCTTGGCGTTTTACCCGGCGACAGCAGATTGACGCCCTGATCGGAAGCCAACGACCAGTTACAGTGTTTTCCCGAACCGTTGACATTCATATACGGTTTTTCGTGGAAAAGCACGCGCAAATTATGACGTTTGGCTACATTTTTCATTATCGACATTAACAGCAGGTTATGATCGACAGCCAGATTTCCTTCCTCGAAATTCGGAGCGCACTCGTACTGATTCGGCGACACTTCGTTGTGACGCGTTTTCAGCGGAATACCAAGACGATAGGCTTCTTCTTCAAACTCCCGCATGAAGGTTGCTACCCGTTCGGGAATAGTGCCGAAATAGTGGTCGCCCAACTGTTGATTTCGAGCGGCTTCGTGTCCCATGAGAGTTCTTCCGGTTATCATGAGGTCGGGACGGGCGTGATATAACGCCTCATCTACAACAAAGTACTCCTGTTCCAGCCCGACAGTGGAAAAAACGTGACGCACATCTCTGTCGAAATACTGAGCAACGGCAGTAGCCGCCCTGTCTAACGCCGCCAACGATTTCAACAAGGGAGCCTTGAAATCGAGCGCCTCGCCTGTGAACGACACGAATACCGTCGGGATACACAGCGTTTTATCGTGTATGAACGCCGGCGACGACGGATCCCAAGCCGTGTATCCTCGCGCTTCGAAAGTGTTACGCAGTCCACCGCTCGGAAAACTCGAAGCATCAGGTTCCTGCTGTATCAACAGTTCTCCGCGGAAGTTTTCGATACAGTTTCCCGACTTTGTGATTTCGAAAAACGAATCATGTTTTTCGGCAGTCGATTCGTTCAACGGATGAAACCAGTGAGTGTAATGAGTTACGCCTCGTCCGATTGCCCATGATTTCATTCCGGCGGCGATTTGGTCTGCAAACTTCCGGTTGATTTTAGCGCCTTCGTCAATAGCCTCAATCACAGCGCAGAATGCTTCGTGCGTCAAATATTTCTGCATTTTGTTCCTGTCGAACACATTTTCGGCAAAATATGTCGAAACGGCTTCATTCTTTCCCTCAAAATGAACCGGTTGACGATTGTTTAATATTGCCAAAGCCTTAAAACGAGAATTTTCCATATATCATTTTTCTATATTATCCATTAAATTCCTTAATTCGTCTGCAATTTCCTGTGGAGGTTCTCCACTGAGAGCTAATGCTATTAATTTTTCGGCTTCTCTGTATTTTTTGCAAATCATGGCAAGACTGGCAGCGCTTCGCAAAAGGACAGAAACAGCAGGTTCTCCTGCCTTATTTTCATGAGCAGACATGGCAGCCTCATATTCAAGAGAATATGACTGTTCATATAAGGAAACAGATTCACTTTTATTTCCTCGCATTTTTTCCAAATCAGCCATATCTGCCAACTCCATTGCTTTACTATGCAAATCTTTAATATTCATAATAAATCTACCAAACAATTTTCGGCGTCCTTAGCCGCCATACAGCCGCTTGCAGCCGCTGTAACGCCCTGTCGGTAATGCGGATCCTGCACATCGCCGGCGGCAAAAACTCCGGCGATGTTCGTAGCCGTTGTCTTTCCTTTTGTTACGATATATCCCTGTTCGTCGGTTTCGACATATTTTTTGAATATATCGGAGTTGGGATGGTGCCCGATTGCCAGAAAAAAACCGTGAATATCAATGGTTTTCTCTTTACCGTTGTTTGTCAGCAAGGCTCCGGTAACGCCGTTTTCGTCGCCAAGGATTTCTTTTGTCTGATGTTCCCAGAGGATTTCGATGTTTGCGGTTTTCAACACTCTGTCCTGCATCACTTTCGAGGCTCTCAGAACATTCCGTCTGACAATCATGTAAACCTTGTTACACAATCCTGCCAGATAAACGGCTTCTTCGCAGGCAGTGTCGCCGCCGCCCACAACAGCGACGTCTTTCTTGCGATAAAAAAATCCGTCGCAGGTAGCGCACGCCGAAACTCCCTGTCCCTTAAATGTCTGTTCTGACGGAAGTCCAAGATATTTGGCGGTAGCGCCGGTAGCGATGATGACGGTTTTCGCATGTATCTCTTTTCCATCGCTTGCCTTAACGATAAACGGGCGCAACGAAAAATCGACTTCCGTAATATCTCCCGTACGAATATCTGTCCCAAAACGTAAAGCCTGATTTTTCATATCTTCCATCATCTCAAAACCGGATACTCCATTGGGATAACCCGGAAAATTTTCGACTTCCGTAGTCGTTGTCAACTGACCTCCGGGCTGCAATCCTTCGTACAATACCGGATTCAAATTCGCTCTCGACGCATAAATGGCGGCAGTATAGCCCGCTGGACCACTGCCTATTATCAGACAATTTACTGTCTCTTTTTCCTGACTTTTATTCGATGTCATTTCTGTCATATATTTTTATTTACCGGCGGCAAAAGTAGTAAAAAATTACGATAATTGTTTTTTTATTCGTATCCTTGCGGTCGTAAACAGGAATATACTTTTGTAAAATGATTTAGAAATACATGTGGGACAATTTTTCCCGACAGGATCGAATTTTTTAATCCCGGTCGTTTGCCCGACAATATTTAGAGAACGCGGAGTTTATTTCTCTGTGTCCTCTGTGCTCTCTGTGGTTATTTTAAACATTTTTTTTAACCGCAGAGAACACGGAGAACACAGAGTTTATTTCTCTGTGACTTCTATGCTCTCTGTGGTTATTTTAAACATTTTTTTAACCACAGAGAACACGGAGAACACAGAGTTTATTTCTCTGTGACCTCTGTGCTCTCTGTGGTTATTAAACATTTTTTTAACCATAGAGAACACGGAGAACACGGAGTTTATTTCTCTGTGACCTCTGTGCTCTCTGTGGTATGGAACAGGAATTAGACGGATAAGAGATTATTTAAAGAATATGGTTTATCCGAACCTGTTTTTGAGAACTTTCAGCATGATGCTTTTTAACCGCAAAGAAATTTGGCATGATTTTTGCATGTATAATACAATTGTTTAAGTTAAAAAGAAAAAAAAGTAATATCATGAAGAAGTTTTTGACATTTACAGTATTGATGTTTACGGTTTTATCCGTATTTGCAAAAGACGACGAGATAACAGCCGATTCCGTGAAAAAACGGATAGAAAACAAGTCGTTTGTATTTATTGCACAGTCGGCGATACCTTTGAAAAGTAAATTTGTTTCTTTAAGCTCGTCGTTCAACGTTAAAGTTTCAGGAGATACTGTTACAGCGTATTTACCCTACTATGGCGAAGCTCATACCGCTATTTTTCCGGGCGAAGAAGGTGGAATTACATTTAACAGTGTTCGCAACAAATACAAAATGCAACCCAAAAAGAACGGGTGGAACGTTTCAATTAAGCCCGAAGACGTCAAATATGGCGTTGAATTGAATTTTGACATTTCGAAATCGGGAAATGTGATGCTAAGAGTAACCGACCACCGAAGAGATCCTATAACTTTCAGAGGATTCCTGGATTTGTGATACTTCGTTGAACAGTTTGCGACATATACCCTGGTAATGGTTATACGTTTCTTAACGTAGAGACGCAAAATTTTGCGTCTTTACGCGTCTTTTGCGTCTTTACGCTGATTAGGCTACTAAAAAAAACTGTCGGATAAAAATTATCCGACAGCTTTTTAAAAAAAACAATAGAGCATTAATTATAACCCGGATTCTGTTCTAACAGTTTGTTTGCGTTCAAAATGCTTTCGTATATTGGAAAGCGATTATAGTGTGCTTTGTCAGCGCCGTCGGCAGGATGATCCCACCATGCTTCGGTAGTGAACATGCCCCAACGAATGAGGTCAGTACGACGACGACCTTCACCGAGAAATTCGATTAACCATTCGTCAGCCAAACGATATTTGTCAAGATTGGCTGCCGTTACCGGATTCGGATCGGCTCCTGTGAAGTACCTTGCCCGAACTTCGTTGATTAGAGCAGCCGCAGCAGCTTTATCTCCCGAATGGTACTTACATTCCGCCAACATATACTGGATTTCGGTAAACCGGATCACGGGTATATCTGGATTAAATCTTATTGTATTGTCTGCGTCATTGGTAACTGGTGAAAGTTTAATCAGTCTGACGCCCGAATTTTCTTCGGCATACATAGCGCCCTCTTTACGTCCTTCTTTATAATCTATCACCGGACTAAGCTGCGCTATTTGGTCAACCATTGCGATAGTATCGTCCTTGGGATACTGGCGAGAACCGTCTGCCGTACAAACTCCGCCCGTAATCGGGTTTATCAATTTGTCGGCAAGGAACATTCCGATATACTTTTTATCGCCGTAAGCGGCAACGTATGTGGGATTGTCGCCATAATACAGAAAATTCTGTTTGCGGACATCTGTATCCTCAAATTTGTCATAAGGACTGCCCAATTTGAACGGACCACCGAGATTGCCTGCTTCGTAACGATAGTGTTTGCCGTTGATATCCTGAGAAGGAATAAGACAAATACCATTCCAGGACATTGCAGACTGGTTGTTGAAATATACCCATGTGTTGTAGTGCGTTGCGTATGGAGCATAACTGCCATAAAGTTGCCTCGTAGTGTTCTGGCTTGGCGCCGCCCATATCAATTCAGGACAGGCTTCGTTACCAAATCCGAAGATATCGCGAAAATCAGGAGCAAGAGAATACGAACCGTAAACGCCGTTCTTGATATCGGTGCAAATCTTTTCACATTCGGCATACATGTTCTTTTTGATATACGGCTCGGCGTTGAAATACAGTTGAGCAAGCAAGGATGCTGCAACGCCTTGTGTAATGCTACCATTCGACAAATCTCCATCCTGTCTCTTTGGCAAATTGGGTAAGGATTCCTTCAGATACGATTCAATGAAATCGAATGTCTCCTGATCGCTTGCGCGGGGCAATAAATCGCCCTGATTCGAAGTGTAAAGCGGTACGCCGCCAAACGCATCAAGCGCAACCAGATAAAAAGATGCAACGATCACCTTTAACTGACCAAGCATGGATTCACGTGTTCCTGCAGGGAAACCCAAAGCATCGAAATCTACATATTTATCAATATCTTCTATTGCGCTCCAAGCTTGGGCAATACCTGCCGAGAACGAATTCCAGACATCCACCCAGTAACCGTCGGTACCCGATGAAAACAAGTGATAAAAGTGATTCAAATAAAAACCGTCATCATACCAGTCGCCGGAGCGGTTAGGCATTAATGTTTCGTCGCAAGACAAGGTGGAAAGTACTCTGCTAACAGAAAAAATAGTGCTGTGCATACCTGACCAGTGTGCAAACGGTACTCCAAAACGTTGATAAACCTTCTCTTGACTGTCGTAGAAACCATCGGGAGACACTTGTGAATAGTACACAGGTTCCACGCTACAACTTTGAAAATTTGTTACAACCAGAATGGCTGCAACTAATATTATAAATAATTTTTTTCCTTTCATATCTTTAAAATTTAGAAATTTAACTGAAGTCCTATTGTAAATGTACGTGTTTGAGGATAAACCGATCCCCATTCTACTCCGCCATCCCATCCTGTGATATTCACTTCGGGATTTAATCCGCTATATCCTGTAAGTGTCAGCACATTATTTGCCGTAAAATACAGTCTTGCCGATTCCAGTATTTTCAGATATTTTTTCGTATCAAATCTGTAACCTAGCGTAAGATTCTGTATTTTCAGGAAAGTGCCGTCCTCGAGAAAATAGTCGCATTCGAGAGCCTGACCTTTGATGTGAGCGTTTTTCGTGAAAACGTCAAGCAAACTGTTAGTGAAACTTGTAGCAGCCGTACCGCCGGAAATGCCGGAAGTATGTTCGAAAGCATTGTAAATATCAAAGTTAATCCAGCTTGTAAGCGTCATTCCAAACGACCAGTTTTTGTACTGCAAGTCATGCGACCAGCCTATAATAGCCGAAGGAGTATAGTTGCCTATATACCGTTTGTCTGCATCCGTTTTGTTTCCACTTGCAGTAGGAGTTATAATGTTACCGTCCTTGTCATAAGCCTGAAAGTCTCCATTGGCGTCGAAACCTGCAAACTGATAGAGGAAGAAACTGCCGACTGTTACATTTCTTTCAATCTGGTGAACATCGCCTGCACGACCGACATAAGCAGCCTTTTGCTTATCATTGTCTGCCGACATGTCGCCTATTGTTGACGTATTATGACTGATAGTCATTCGTGTAGTATAATTCCAGTCTTTGGATCGGACAATATTGCCACCTATTTCAAACTCCCAACCGATATTCTCCAATGTTCCAATGTTTTTGTACATTTTCGACTCGGTATAAGGCGGTTGAGGCACGTTCACTTCGTATATCAAACCTTCGACGTTGCGACGGTAGAAATCAAGTTTACCAAACAGACGGCGGTCGAACAGTTCATAATCTATACCTATGTTCCATTCGTGTTTCTCTTCCCATCCAAGATCAGGGTTGATATTCTTGGATATTTTGTAAGACGGAGCCCAAGTCCCATCAGGCATTAAAACTTGAGTGGATGCACCATACATCACTGCTGCATAATCGGCTGAAAAGCCTTCATTACCTGTTACGCCATAAGATGCGCGAAGTTTCAGGTCGTTTATAGCAGAGACATTTTGCAGAAAAGCTTCGTTCGAAAGACGCCATCCTGCAGACACTTGCCAGAAATTACCCCAGCGTCTGTTGGCTGCAAATTTCGAAGAACCTTCGTGACGCAGGGTTGCCGAAGCCAAATATTTATCCTTGTACGAATAGTTTGCACGTCCAAAGAAAGCAAGAAGGCGTTGTGTTACCTGTTTCGACGATTCCAACTCGGCTTTATAACCGAAACTCGGGTCGGTGAGACCGCTACCATTGCCTATATTCCACACTTCTACAGCATCAACTGCAAAACCGTAGTTTTTCAAACGAAACATTTCGCCGTTTTGTTCGAAATAACTGTAACCGACAGAAGCGTTAATAAAATGGTTGCTAAAATTGCGAACGTATGCAAAATAACCATCCGAATTAATCAACTCAGTCTTGTCGAATTTAAGTTCGGCAGTACCTTTGCCGGAACGGTTCTGTCCTTCGGTAACTGCAATAGACGAAGGTTGATAGTTTTGCCATTCCCATTGACGGTTTTCGTAACCGAATGTCTGATGATACGAAAGTCCTTCAACAGGAAGAATATTCAGTTTCAACTCCGCATCGGGACGGAACCATTTGTCCAATCCTTTATTGGTTATCAATTTCGATTCGGCAACTGTATTGGTTTCTCCCAGTCCCGACTGTTTGGGCCATAAAGTTGCATCGGGATAGACATTTGGTTTAGTCGGATTCATGCCCAGAAGGGCGCCTACGCTTGGAGTGGACTGGTTACGTAACGCCTGACGGTAGTCAAGATGCAGGTTGATATCGAGCCATCCGTCCAACAATTTGAAGGCTCCGTTGATACGTCCGCCCAAGTCCTTACGGTTGTCGCCCATCAACACGCCGCGATTATCATCGTACATGGCTGTAGCATATATCTTGGCTGTTGGCGCTCCTCCCTGAATAGTAATCACGTGACGGTTCGAAGTAGGATTACTTGCCATACCTTCTTCCCACCAGTCGGTAACACTCCCATAATTTGTCACTCCGGTTTTGTACTGCATAAATTCCTGAGCATTCAACACGCGCGGTTTGCCAAAGTCCTGTTTGAAAATGGCTTCGCCGGTGTACGACAATCTCAATTTGCCTTCCTGTGCCTGTTTGGTAGTAATCAAAATCACGCCGCCGGTAGCGCGAGTGCCATAGATAGCTCCTGCTCCGGCATCTTTCAGGATGTCAATAGACTGAATGTCTTCCTGAACAACCGAACGAATGTCGCCGCCCGGCATTCCGTCGATAACAACAAGCGGAGCACGTGATGTATTCACCGACGCCATACCACGCAACTGCAAGGTTAGACCTGAGTTGGGGCTTGCATCATCCTGAACAATCAAATTGCTCACCTTTCCTTTCAATGCATTAGCGACAGTAGAGCCGCCAACGCCTTGCGGCAGTTCTTTTGCTGAAATGGAAGTGATAGCGCTTGTTAATTGTTTTTTCTCAAGTGTACCGTAACCGATAACAACAGTTCCTTCCAACTGCAGCACGTCTTCGACTAAAGTCACATTGATAACTGTTTGCGAGCCTACGCTGATTTCCTGCGTGGCAAATCCCACAAACGAATATACCAGCACAGCATTGCTGCCCGATACACTGATAGCGTAATTTCCGTTTTCGTTACTTGCTACTCCTGTAGTAGTTCCTTTAACGGTAATGCTTACGCCCGAAATAACTTCACCGTCCTGGTCGGTTACCGTTCCCGTGACGTTTATGCTTTGCTGTGCAGACAGCGAAAGCATGAACCCACATGCGCATGCGGTTAATAATACTTTCCGCAATACGCTCATTTTAAGAAAATTTTTTCCAATCATAATAATCAATTTAGTTTATTTTATTATTTTACTTTTTATTAAATTTTAATTTACTTTTAATTTATTTTTTTTATAGATGAATAACTCATCATTGTTTTTCTCTGATAAAGCCGGTCACATTGCCGGCAAAATTGTTCGATTCTTTTATTTCACCATAGGCATGATTGTTTTAAATGTTGGACATAATGATACGATGCTTTCATCTGCATCTTTCGATACAAATGAAAACAAAAAAATACCTGCCTGTAAAATAAAATACAGGGGGGTATGGCAATAATATAGATTATTAATCTTTCGCGATGTGTGTGTGTGTGTGTGTGTGTGTGTGTGTGTGTGCAAAAATCGTGCCAAAGTAGTTGCATATCACCTTTATTTGGCAAAATTTTTCAAAAAATTTCATTATATTTTGTTTATTTAACATCACTATAAAATACATAACATTCAACATTACTACACTATTTTTCATCTATATTTTTAATCATCATAAGATATCATAAGATATGTTAATGAGTGCAAAATTAGAAAAAAAATATTTATTCGAACAACTTTTTTTTACTGTTGATGTAATTTTTTTTATTTCACGATGTATATCAATAAATTAAAAAATGATTTTTTTGTCAGCGAATTACGCTAATTTACGCGAATTAAACAGAAAATTAGCGTTAATTCGCGTAATTCGCGGACAAAAAAACTCTTAATTCTTAACTCTTAGTTCTTAACTTATAAAGTTTGTCGCCTCGTCGCACTTTATCGCTCACAACGACAGAACAGTATTCTCCTTTGACAGACTTGTTGACCGGTTTCAGTTCGACACGGATTTCGTTTAATGTCAGTTCCATGACGCCTGTAGTCGGTCCGATTATCAGGACTTCGTCGTCTATGGCGAGTTCGCCCGATTCAATAAATATTTCGGCAACGGAGATATTCGCAAAGAAGTTAGTAATCTTGCCGATATACGTTTTATGTTTGGTTGCTTTGTTGCCGTAAGTTTCGCTCCATTCGCCAAGACGTTTGCCGAGATAATATCCGTCCCAGAATCCGCGATTGAATACGGTGGCAAGCGATTTTTTCCACGCGTCTATATTTTCGGGAGTATAATCGCCTGACACAATGGCTTCGGCAGCTTCCGAATAACAACGGGTAACGGTCTTGACATATTCGGCAGACCGCGCCCTGCCCTCAATTTTGAACACACGGACGCCGGCGTCAATCATCCTGTCCATGAAATCGATTGTACACAAGTCTTTTGGCGACATGATATATTGATTGTCAACTTCCAACTCGCGACCGGTTTCCCTGTCCGTAACAATATACGACCGGCGACATACCTGATAACAACTTCCCCTGTTTGCCGAGGCATTGTACTCGTGCAGACTGAGATAGCATTTTCCCGAAACTGCCATACACAAAGCGCCATGCGCAAACATTTCCAGACGAATACGATTTTTGCCCGGACCACGCAGATTATTTGCGACAATCTGTTCGTGAATGTGTTTGACCTGTTCCAGATTCAGTTCCCGCGCCAGCACCGCCACGTCGGCATACTGCGAATAAAACCGTAACGATTCGAAATTAGTGATGTTTATCTGTGTCGATAAATGGATTTCGACGCCTTTTGCAGCGGCATACATTATCGCCGCAGGGTCGGAAACAATAACAGCCGAAACTCCGGTATCTTTTGCAGCATCAACAAGTTCGCGCATTACTGCCATGTCGTTGTCGAACATAATGGTATTCACCGTGAGGTACGTTTTGACGTCTTTTTCGTTACACTGTCCGACAATTTCGTGTAAATCGCTTATCGTGAAATTATTTGCCGAACGCGACCTCATATTCAGATTGCCCACGCCAAAATAAACAGCATCGGCGCCGCCCTGAATAGCCGCAACCAGACACTCGAAATTTCCCGCCGGCGACATAATCTCTATATCTTTATATTTCAATTTATTCGTTTTTAAATTGTCTTTTATATTCATGTCTTTTGTGCAGGCTGTCGATTATCAGGAGCAGCAAGATAGCGAGTCCGATTAAGACGGAGTTTATATCGAAATTGATCTTCAGATTGGAAAACGAAAACGAAAAACCGGGTATAAACCGATTACATAAATAAACTGCCAATACCGGCAACAGTATTATACTCGCTATTCCGGCTATAATCTGCAAAAAAGCAATCAGTTTTTTCGTTCTTCTTTGACTGACTGTTTCTTTTTCAATCTTCGACATCAGGTCTTCCATGAACCCAGGCGAAAGATTCTCTAACGGAAATTCTTTGAACGCTTTCCTTAATTGATTGTCTGATATTGTTCTATCCTCTTTCATCATTCCTTAATTTACTAATTTCTATCGCCAGTTTTTTACGAATCCGGTGCAATTTCACCTTTATATTCGAAACCGACAAGTCACTTATCTTACTTATATTCTCAATGGATTGTTCATCCATATAATGCAAAGTTACTAAAAAAATTTCATCCGGAGATAATTTTTTCAATGCTTTCTCCAGATATTGCAGTTTTATTTCGATTTCTTCTTCATCTATATTGTTATCGACCAACAAATTATCTTCTACCGGAACATAATACAATTTCTTTTTTCGCAATTCCGATATAGTGGTATTGTAAGCAATCCGGTAGAGCCATGTCGCAAATTCCGATTCCTCCCTGAACTTGTCCAGCGACTTGAATACTTTGATAAAAACCTCTTGCGTAATATCTTCGGCGTCTTCTCTGTTCTCGACAATTTTCCGGACAATCGTAAAAACCATTTCCCCATATTTTTCAACAATCAAAGTAAAAGCCTGAATATCTCCGGCTTTGACACGCTGTACGCATAAAAGGTCGCTCACATTTTCCATACATTAATAGACGTAAAAATGCAGGTTTGGTTACAAAAATAACGAAAAAAAAACGCGTCGTCAAGTTTTGCAATGTTCAATCAGGACATCATCTGTAACCTTTTTGGAATCCTTGCGTCAAATGTGTAAAATAAATTAAAAAAAGTATGTATAACGTTTTAAATTTTAAATTATCATGGAAGATTTTACTGGTATTTGTATTGTTGGATTTTTAGTGTTGGGGGTTTACAAATGTTTCGAGTTATCGGTACGGAAAAAAGAAAGATTGACGTATATCGACAAATTTTTCGCTCATTGTGAAAATAAGAACATTTCCGGTACTTTCGAGATGCCGCAAATTTTGTTTGAAAAGCAAAATCAAAGTTCGTCGTGGGCGTTGAAAATTGCATTGCTGTTGATTGGCGTAGGTACAGGTTGTTTACTGTCTTTTTTGACCATCTTTTATCTGGACTATATGAAAGTGAATGCACATCACGATATAGGTCCTGTTTTGACTTTTTCGTGCATTTTCATTTTCGGAGGGCTCGGTTTATTGACTTCTTATCTGATTGAGGCGAAACAATCGAAGAAAAAAGAATAAGGAAAATAAAATCCGCATGTCTGTAACCCCAAAGGACACAAGAAGATTGTTGCAAAGGGCACAAAGAATAATCTTTGTGTTCTTTGCATTTTTTTAATTAACAAATAAACGGTGCAAAGTTAATACTTTCTGATATAACGAAAAAAAAATTACCTTTGCGCGCATTAAAAATATGACGATATCATAAGAATATGAGTAAAATTTTACAGAAATCGTTTGAGACAGAATCTTTTTCGCACGAAGAAGCAATGGAAATACTTAATTTGCCCGACAAAGAACTTCCCGTTCTTCTTGACATTGTGTACTCCATACGGAAGAAATACAAAGGGAATACGGTCGGCATTCAAATACTTACCAACGCACGGAGCGGAAACTGTTCTCAAAACTGCGCTTATTGCGCCCAATCGCGCGATTCGGAGGCAAATATAAACAAATACCGCCTTGTTCCGTACGAAAAATTATTGCACGACGGACGTCTGGCGCACGATAGAAACCTCTCCCGGCACTGTATCGGTCTTAGCGGAATACGTTTCGCCGACAGGGAAATCAACGAATTTGCCGAATATGTCAGGAATCTTAAAAAAGAAGTCGATACGCATATTTGCTGTTCTATCGGTTTTTTGACCTTGCAACAGGCTCAAAAATTGAAAGATGCGGGAGTAAACAGAATCAATCACAATTTGAATACCGGTCGCAATTTTTACAGTAGCATCTGTACTACACATACTTACGACGAACGTATTGCGAATATCAGAATGTTGCAGGGCATTGGCTTTGAAATTTGTTGCGGCGGCATCATCGGGCTTGGAGAAAGCAAAACCGACATTGTAGATATGCTGTTTGAAATCAAAAACATCAATCCGGAATCGGTTCCTATCAATTTCCTGATACCTCTCAAAGGCACGGCGTTGGCTGACGCCGACACTTCGCATCTGTCGCCGGAATATTGTCTGAAAATCTTGTGTCTTGCACGACTTTTGACGCCAAAATCCGATATCCGTTGCGCTGCCGGACGGGAAGTTTATTTGAAAGGCAAGGAAAAACTGATGTTTTACGCAGTAGATTCAATCTTTGCATCCGGTTATTTGACTGCTGACGGTCAAAGTATTGACGACACAATCAAACTCGTGACCGACGCAGGATTCCAGTATAAAATTTTAGATTGACGCCACCAAAATTGTAAATTATAAAATTTGTTTAATTTTGCGGTCACAATAGTTATTATTATTTAGGATAAAATGTTATGATACACGAGCTTTTGTATATAAATTGGGACGTTTCACCTTATATTTTCGAATTGGGTGGCATTAAATTGCGATGGTACAGCCTGATGTTTGTTTTTTCTTTCTTTTTTGGAATGATTATTTACAAAAAAATGATTATAAGAGATAACAAACCTCTTACATTGTGGGATAATATACTCATTCCTGTCTTTTTTGGGACTTTTTTGGGAGCAAGGCTGGGACATTGTCTGTTCTATGATCCCGGTTATTTTATTCCTCACTTTTGGGAAATCTTCATACCTTTTAGAGACGGGAAATTTATCGGATTCGAAGGCTTGGCAAGTCACGGAGGAGCAATAGGAATATTGTTGGCGCTGTACTATTACAGCCGGAAAAATAAAGTCTCTTATCTCTGGGTTTTGGACAGAATAGTGATAACCGTTGCTTTGGCGGGTTTTTTCATCAGACTTGGAAACCTCATGAACTCCGAAATTTACGGTCATGAAACGAGTTTGCCTTGGGGATTTGTGTTTCTAAGATGGCACGAAACGGTTCCGAAACATCCTACTCAAATATACGAAGCGCTTAGTTATTTGCTGATTTTCATATTTTTATACCTTATATATCTCAAAAAACGACCGCCATTCAGAGACGGGGTTATTTTTTCTTTTTT
>JAISXV010000270.1 GCA_031270335.1 Prevotellaceae bacterium
TTGCTGACGTTGATGATAGCGCAGGTTACCAATCTGATTCCGGGCGAGTTTGTCCACACTTTTGGCGACGTCCACATCTATTCCAATCACATCGAACAGGTGAACGTCCAACTCCAGCGGACGCCCCGCACATTGCCCGTAATGACAATAAACAAAGCCGTTACATCCATTTTCGACTTCAAATACGAGGATTTCGTCCTCACCGGCTACGACCCGTATCCCGCTATCAAAGCTGCAGTCGCAGTCTGAATTGACAATTAACAGAATAGTAGCCTCATAATTCTGTTAATTCTATAATTGACTACGTCGAACTGAAGTTTCTACAAATTCTGATCTTATTTCGAGTTTGCCCTGTAATATTTAATCATTTTCGGGATAACATTCGACAAATCGCCTACGATTGAATAATCGGCGATTTGATTTATTGGAGCATTTGAGTCGCTGTTGATAGAGATAATCATAGCGGACTCCTGCATTCCGGCGGTATGCTGCACCTGACCCGATATTCCGCAGGCGATATACAGTTTCGGACGCACTGTGACGCCTGTCTGACCGACTTGACGTGCGTGCTCGGCATAACCGGCATCGACCGCTGCACGTGAAGCCCCAACTTCGCCGCCAAGTACGGAAGCAAGTTCGAACAGCAAACTGAAATTCTCTTTTGAGCCAACGCCATAACCGCCCGACACGATTATCGGAGAACTTTTGATGTCGATTTTGCGTTCTTCGAGATGCCGTTCGATTATCGAAATGACAAAATCTTCGTCTTTAACGTACTTGTTGACGTCCAGAATCTTCACCTCGCCGGTTTTCGGTTCTGCGAGTTTTTCCTTACGCATCACGCCTTCGCGCACCGTCGCCATTTGCGGACGATGGTCGGGATTGATGATTGTCGCAATGATATTTCCGCCGAAAGCGGGACGTATCTGTAGCAATAAATCTTTGTATTCGTTACCTTTATTATCCTTGTGGTCGCCGATTTCGAGGCTTGTACAGTCGGCTGTAAGACCGCTTTTCAGGGCGGACGAAACACGCGGAGCAAGGTCACGACCCAGCGACGAAGCGCCGAACAGCGCAATCTGCGGTTTCTCTTCCTTAAACAGTCCGACAACTATAGACGTGTGAGGCAGAGTGCTGTACGGTTCCAGACGGGCGTCGTCGGCGAGATGCACGACGTCGGCTCCATACCCGTACAGTTCCTTTTCGACGCCGGCTAACTGATGTCCGATAACCAAGGCTTCGAGTTTACAGTCCAATCGTTTAGCCAGTTCGCGTCCTTTGGTAAGCAGTTCGAGACTTACGTCGGCAATTTTACCTTTTTCCGTTTCACAGTAAACAAAAATATTATTCATTGTTATTTTCTATTATCTTTTAGTTAAAATCAATTTTATCTATTTTCCCGAAATACGCGGCTACTTTAGTTCCGTATTTAGTTTCCAACTCTTTCCAGACCTCGCTTTTCAGTATTATCAACGAATGAACATTGTCTTCGTCCAGACTCAGTTTCATCACCCTTGTTTCGAAATCGGGCTTGATTATAGCGTCGAATTGCCGGATAATCGGGTAAGCGCCAAGCAAATCGTCGATGACATGCCTGTCTTCGTCAATATAAACGATCATTTCATCATCCTCATAATCAGAATCGACGTCGTAAGGAAGAAATTCGTCTGCAAGCATGTTTATTGTTTCGCAATAATCGTCGTCGTCGGTCATCGGGATTGTAAACAGGATTTCGAAAAGTTCTTCGACGTCAAGGCTGTCGATGTCGCCAAAATCCTCAAAATCATCAGGCTCGTCATCTTCGTCCGGCGCCAGGATTTCGTCAAGTTCCTCTCTGTAGAGGTCAAGATATTCTTCGGGTTTTCCTTCGAATAAAATTCTCAAATCATTATCTGTCGGTATCATATAAAATACATTTAATCAAATTAATACTATCCAATTGTATGATTAGCGATCAGTTCTTTGATTAAAGATTCGATATCGGCGTCGGCGTCGCTGAGTTTTTTCGATTCTTTAACCTGAAAGACCACGTTTTCAACCTTTTTCACTTTTGTCGGAGAACCTTTGAGACCGAATTGTTCTTCTTCGCCCTCAATGTCCGACACTCCCCATTCGGGAATATTCAAATATGTTCTTAACTGGTGAAATTCAATATAATCGCTGTCCTGAGCCTGTAATTCGCTGACAGTTTTTGCATGTTTGTATTTCATCAGATATTTTGCGTTCCGGGGACGGCACACCGGAGCTGAGGCGTTAACCGTCAGAACCAAAGGCAATCGACCTTTGACGGTTTCAACTCCATGTTCCAGACGGCGTTGAACTGTGATTGCGTCATTTCCGAACGAAATAACTTCTTCGACATAAGTTATTTGCGGCAGTCCGAGTTTTTCGGCGACCTGAGGTCCTACCTGAGCCGTGTCGCCGTCAATAGCCTGACGTCCTGCGACAATCAAGTCCGGATTCAACTTCCGTATAGCGCACGAAAGAGCGTACGAAGTAGCGAGCGTATCGGCGCCGGCAAATTTTCTGTCGGTCAAAAGGACACCGCCGTCGGCGCCCCGAAACAGTCCTTCACGGACGATGTCGGCAGCCCGTCCCGGTCCCATTGTGAGCAATTCGACGGTCGTTCCGGGATTGCTGTCTTTCAATCTCAGCGCTAACTCAAGTGCGTGCAAATCTTCGGGATTGAAGATTGCAGGCAAGGCGGCGCGATTCACTGTTCCTTCGGCTGTCATGGCGTCTTTACCGACGTTGCGAGTATCAGGAACCTGTTTTGCTAATACAACTATTTTTAAGGATTTAGTCATAATACTTATTTAATAAATAATCTAAATTTCATTAACCTGATGTTTTGATATTCCGGAGCGGTCATGCCTGTCTGTTCGACCCGCCGAAACTCATGGGCATCACTGTGCCTGTCGGTTTATTGTCTGTTTTTATTACTCCGTGCATTGCTTCGTATTTTAAGACATTTTCCTGCAAGGCAAACAGCAGTCTTTTTGCATGTTCGGGCGTCAGGATTATCCTGCTTTTGACTTTCGCTTTCGGTATTCCCGGCACTATCAGGACAAAATCCACTATAAATTCCGACGAAGAATGTGCTATTATTGCAAGGTTCGAATAAGTTCCCTGCGCCATTTCTTCGGTAAGTTCGATGTTTATTTCTGTTTGATTTTCCATCACACTTTTATTTTTATTTTATTAATACTCATTTATATATCTGTTAAAAAACTTTATTTTTCCGGATTCAATACTCCTTCAAGACTGAATCGTTTTCGATAATCCTGTATCGACCGTTCGATGACTTCGTGCGCTTCCGCCATTCCGTAGGTCGATACAAGTTCGCACTTAGGTTTGACAACGCCGGGAATGTCCTTATACGTTATGAAATAATGCTTTAGCCGTTCGAGTACATAACTCGGAATGTCCGAAATATCGTTGTAATCGCCATAAACGGCGTCGTTGTCCATGACTGCAATCAACTTGTCGTCAGCCTGATTGCCGTCGATAAGCCTGAATCCGCCTATCGGACGCGCTTTGACTAATATATCTCCATGACTGATAACTTTTTCCGTCAGGACGCAGATATCAATCGGGTCTTCGTCGCCGTTGATGTCGAACCGCTGGAGAACTTCCCTGCTCATTTCCGCAACCAATTCGCCGCAATATGTTTGCGGAATAAATCCGTAGAGAGCGGGAATGACGTTGGAATACTTTTGCGGACGGTCGATGCGCAAGTAACCGCTTATCTTATCGACTTCGTATTTCACTGTGTCGGTGGGTACTATCTCAATAAAGCATGTCACTATTTTTGGCGCATCCTTACCAAAACTTATTCCATGCCAGGGGTGCGATTTGTACCTCATTCCCATTAATCGCCCAACTATGGGGTCGAAAGAATCATACATATAATAATATTCTCAATTTTAAATAATTTCAGCGCTTTCTCTCGGTATCCATCCCTGACTTTTACCGTCGTCGAGAATTATTCTGTAATAATTCTCCTGCTTATCGATAATCCTGACTTTCAAGCCTTCGTGAATGATAAACAGGTCGGAACCCGAATTATTCGGCGTACTTTTGACTACTACTTCCTGCGAATATATAATCGCTTCCGAACGGTTCAATGTCTGGTTCCGTTGCCGGTATCCAAGATAAAACGATGTAACACTCAATAATATAAACAGACAAAATCCTGAAAACGACAGTTTCCTGATTCGGGATGTCTGCGAAAAAATAAAAAACGACAACAGCAGCAACGATAATGTTATCAGCGTGAAAAACACTGTTGACCAGGCTTTTCCCGTGAAAATGTTCATCACATTGTCTAACCATGTCGTTATAAAGATGTCCTGCACTTCGTCGATTTTGTCAATCTGCATTGCTTTCACAAAATCAAGATTGTGCAGTATGTCGGGATTTGTGGGGTCGAGACGCCGCGCCCGTTCGTAATTTAAGTGCGCCGCGCCCAGCAAATTTTGCTTAAAACAGGCATTCCCGAGATTGAAATATATTTCGGCAGATTCTCCGTTTTCGTTTAAAATCTGCTCATACAACTGCGCGGCTTCCTGATAGTTACCAACGGAATAGCTGTTGTTGGCGCTGTTCCACAGGGTATCGACGGGAACTTCGCCGGCAGTAAGCAATGTCACTGATAATAAGAACACTAAAACCAAACTTATAAATCTCATTTAAATATTCCTTTAATAAAAAACAAGTGCAAAGGTAAGATTAAATTTTAAAATTTGCTCTAAAAAAGTTTATTTCACCAAAAAAGCCGTCTTTTTACGAGGCGGCTTTCTTAAAAATTTTAACAAAATATCAAAGTATCAATATCTGTTACTGTTGCGGTTATAACCACCACGGTTGTAACCGTCACCTCCACGATTTCCGCCCGAACGGGAATTATTCGAGGGCGCTCTGCGGGGACGCTCTTCTCTCGGACGAGCTTCCGAAACGGAAATGGTCTTTCCGTCTAAATCGGAACCGTCCAATGCACTGATTGCCTCGCTCGCCGAGCGATCATTAGGCATTTCTACGAATCCGTATCCGCGGGAACGACCCGTGAATTTGTCCGTAATAATCTTGGCTGAAACTACATCGCCATACGCCTCAAAGGCGTTTTGTAAATCTTCGCTCGTGAGTTCAAAACTCAAATT
>JAISXV010000043.1 GCA_031270335.1 Prevotellaceae bacterium
CCCGTAGGCAAATTGCCTCCAAATCCTGCCGAATTGCTGTTAAGCGCTAAATTCAAGAAACTTATATCCATATTACAATATAAATATGATTATGTTTTTCTGGATACTACTCCCGTAAATATCGTTGCCGATGCGTCCATCATAGCTGATGCAGCAAACATGACGATATTTGTTGTTCGCGAAGGCTTGCTCGACCGCCGTATGCTTCCCGAACTCGAACAAATCTACAAATCAGGCAAATTCTCCAGCATGGCGGTCCTGCTCAATGGCTCAAACATGGCTTCCGGCAAATACTACGGACGTTATGGACACAGCTACGGATACGGATACGGGGAAACTAAAAACTAAGAGTTAAGAACTAAGAGTTAAGAGTTAACGCTAATTATAATTAAATTAGTGCATTAGTGGCATGTTTTTCAGGAGAAGATACAGTATTATAGAGGCTGGATTGTTGCGCGGCATGACCGACATTCATTCTCATCTTCTTTACGGAGTGGACGACGGCGTACAGACGGAAGAAGAAACTTTTGCTGCTTTGGATTATCTTGAACAGCAAGGTGTCCGAGCGATTTATCTTACGCCTCACGTTATGGAAAACTTTCCAAAAAACGATTCAAAAACGCTGAAACAGCATTTCGAACTGTTGACCAACAAATATCTGGGAAACATAGCTTTACAACTGTCGGCAGAATACATGCTCGACAGCAGGTTCGAACCGCATCTTGATAATGAAGAAAACCAACCGCTTTCTATTGCAGGCGATTATCTTCTTGTAGAAACATCGTACATCAACCCTCCCCTGAATTTTCGTGAGACAATCAAAAAGATAAAGAAAAAAGGCTACCGCATCATTTTGGCACATCCCGAGCGCTATCAGTATATGGATGCGACTGACTACAAAAAACTTAAAGCAGAGGATTTTCTGTATTTCCAACTCAATCTGCTCTCTCCAACAGGATATTACGGACGACAAGTTCAGGAAAATGCCGAATATCTCCTCAATAACGACTTCTATACTTTCACCGGAACGGATATACACAGCCTGGAATCTCACCGTCAGGCTTTTAATCACAAATCATTAACTGCCAAACTGGCAGACAAAATCAATACTCTCATCGAAAATAATGCCACGAATACACGAATAAATTAATTAGTGTATTCGTGGCTATTTTTGCCACGAATGCACTAATTAATTTATTTGTCTGCCACGAATGCACTCAAGTCTCTTTCGAAAAAAAGAGAATTGCCTCACAGCGACCGTGAGGCAATTCTCAATTTTCAATTCTCAATTCTAAAAGCCCACGCATATTCGCAGGGACGGTTTTCGGGTGTTTGCAGCGCTTCGGGGATTTCGATTTTGATTCCACCGTCGCTGGTGGGTTGCCATTTCAACGGGTTACTGTAACCCAACAGTTTCACCTTGCTTTTCTTCTTTAGCGTCACGGAAGGGATGATTAACTCCTTGCCGGAAAATTTTTCGACAAAAGCATAAATCCGTTTGTTGTCCTTACTTTGAGTAAAACGGATGTCTCCCGATTTCCACACTTCTCTTGCGTGAGTGTTGTAGATACCTTCGCCGTTTATTTTCAACCACTCGCCTACCCTTTCGAGTTGCCGGACAGCTTCGGGATGAAATTTCCCGTTAGCGTCGGGACCGATGCACACCATAAAACTCCCGCCTTTCGCTACGCAATCAATCAGATGATTGACTACCCACTGAGTACCTTTGTAATGTTCGGCAACAGGGTCGTAAGCAAAAATTTTCCCTAACAGACAGATACTCATCCAGGGCATGTTGGTGTTTTCCTTTCCTTGCGGGACAAATTCTTCGGGTTGATAATAATCGCCATAATTTCCGATGCCACGATTGCGAATCATCACGTCGGGCTGCAGCCGGCGCATCATCTTAACGGTTTCCCTCGTTTCATTCCACACGTAACGACCCAGCCACATGTCGAGACAAACCATATCAATTTTACCGTAATTGGTTAGCAGTTCGCTAAGCTGTTCACGATGACGAGCCACCATCCGGTCTTTTTCTTCCTGAGTGAGATTTGGCGTCATGATTTTTTTTGCGTCATACGAAGCTTCGCCAAAGTCGGAAGTTGTCCGGGCGGCGTCGATAGTAAGCGGATGCGAAGAATATGGACGAAAATCGGCGTCATACCAGTCAGGATGCGAAAAATAGAGGTTGATTTTGATGTTGTTCCTGTGAGCGGCGTCGCAAAGTTCCTTCACAATATCGCGTTTAAACGGAGATTCTTCGATGCTGTATGCAAGGTCGCAGGCTTCGATGGGATGTTCGGGATCGAGGTAATTTGCCCGTTGCCGGACGCGAGTTTTGGTATGAAACATCGAAAAACCGTCGTGGTGTTTTGTTGTAAAAGCGAAAGCCTGCATCCCGCAACGCTTGAAAAACGACATCCATTCTTCGGCGTCGAAACCTTCGGGATTGAATGTTTTGTACAGTTCGTTGTACTCTGTCTTTTTCTCATTCGACATATTCAGCAGGGGCCACGACGCTTCGATTCCCCATTTGGAATATACGCCCCAATGTATCCGTATCGAAAATTTGATGTCGCGAAAAGCTTCATGCGCCACTTCGGATGCGTGGATGTAATCGGCGTCAGGCTCGTCTTCAACGTAACCTTTGACGATTTGATAATGTCCGTCGCTTTCGGGAAGGACGATACCGCGAGCGCGGTCTTGCCGGACCTGTTCGGCTGATGGTCCGGTTTGTGCTGTGACTGTCGCTACTATACCGGACAAAAAGATAATAATTATTATTTTATTCATAATAAATAAAAGTTTTATTCAAATTTTGCGCAAAGATAACATTTATTTATTAAAAACATCTATCTTTGCAAAAATTTTTTGTAATGCAAAAACATATTAAAGATTATGACAACAAAAAGAACATCTCCGGAATGGATTAGATCCTTGGAAAAAGACGAAATTTTCGTCTTCGGCAGCAATTTAGCGGGTTTTCATGGCGGCGGCGCAGCGGAATTAGCCAT
>JAISXV010000044.1 GCA_031270335.1 Prevotellaceae bacterium
CCGATGTGCTATCAAGCATGAATGTCTGCGACATGGCTGTAGTGTTGCGCAAAAACAACACTGCCGGCAATTCGAAAAACCCATGGCTTGCCGATTCCGTTTCAATCGTCGTCCCGACGCCGGCGTATGAAATCACGTCTCAACCTGTTCCGATTTGCCAGATGGCGGTCAATACTCCCATTGGCGAAAATGCTATCACAGGATATAGCTATCAATGGAATCCGTCAACGTATCTGAGCGCTGCCAATACTACGCCGACGAATTTTACTTACGACTATCTGAGCAGTCCGTTGCCCGACGGGGGCGTTCTGCAATATTTGGTCATCATCACCCGTCCGAATGGATGCACGAGCGTGGATACGGTTTTCGTGCCGCTGAAAGGTATTCCCGACGTGCAAGCTGTCGATGATACAATCATTTGTCATGGCGGCGGGCTGTCGGTCTGTTTTGAGGATAATACCGGCAGCGGCGTTCCGGTCACAGAGTTTAACTGGATTGTCGAAGATGTGACGACAGGCGCCATCGCAGAAACGGGTTTACCTGTGTCGGGAACCGGCGATATCAACGTGTCGTCGCTTGTCAACTCCACCGGCGCGTCGATAGTTGCGCGGTGCATCGTAACGCCGCGCAAAGACGGTTGCGATGGCGTCGCCGACACTTTCAACATTACAGTATTACCTTCGTCGATACTGAATTATCCGGATATTCGCCTGAGCGCCTGCCGTGGAACAACAGTCAATCTGTCGAAATATATCGACACGGTAGAGTTTCCAACGATTGTCTGGCACAGTACATCCGTCATTTCGGTCAGTCCGTCGGGCGAAGTTGTGATAAATGGATCCCTTCACCCGGGTGTAGCCACGTTCACCTACGAAGTGACGAACAGGTGTATCTCAACTGCTCTTGTTCGCAAGACGTATCTGCAAATCCTGTCCAACAATATTCACTGGCGACGCGATACTATAATAACAGTATGTTACGAAAAAGCCGCAGCTCTGCAAATCAATCAGATCTTCGGCATCGAATCTGGCGGGACATTCAGTTATGTCGCCGACGACGGTAGCGACATAACTCCTTACATCAAGGAATCATCGACCTACGGCGGCGCAATAACAATGAACGGCAAGGCAATCTACGAAAATACGTCTGCACGAAAAGTGACAATTACATACGAGCCAGGCAACTGTCTCGCCGGACGAAAATTCACAATAACGATAATCCTTAGCGATGTATGATGTATTAGGTATGAACGATGATGTATGAAGTATGAAGTATGATGTATGAAGTATGAAGTATGAACGATGAACTTCATCGTTCATCGTTCATCGTTCATCGTTCATCGTTCATACTTCATCGTTCATCGTTCATCGTTCATACTTCATCGTTCATACTTCATCGTTCATACTTCATCGTTCATCGTTCATCGTTCATCGTTCATCGTTCATCGTTCATCGTTCATCGTTCATCGTTCATACTTCATACTTCATCAAAAAATCATTAAAATCACGCCACAAAACCGATGTTTTTTATAAACAATTTGTAACTTTTCTTTTAATGAACGAAGTGCAGTCTATTTTACTGTGTATAATGATGTTACAGGTTTTTGGAAACGATACGGTTTAATTAATTTATGTTAAATTATGCAAATTTGTGATTTTTTTTCAATTCATATTAATAAAACATTATATCTTTGCGCCATGAAATCATTGAGGTTTTGAATAATATTTATTGATTTTTTAAAGTAAAAAAGTAAAAACGTTATATAAAAAGTAAGTAAGAGTATGAACAAAAGGAGTTTATTTTATAAAGGTATAATGATGATGGCGGCGATGTTGCTGGTCTTTGCGGCTGATGCTAAACTAAAAGGCTTGCCTCTCATGAAAAGTTACAAGGATTACAATTTAAAGAAACCAAATGTAGAATCAATTAAATACTCCGTATATGAACCGAAAATCGAGGGCGAATCGGTGACAAAAGGCGAACTGGCTGATTTTTCCGCCGAAATTTTCTTTGATGAAAAAGGATACAGAGTAAAAGAAATCGTTTACAATCCCGGAACAGGAGAAGTGGAGGTGAACATCGCATGGCTGTACGACGAAAAAGCCGGAACTGTGATTGAAACCCGTACCGACGCAAAAGGAGAGTTGATGGCAAGAACAGAATATTTGGTCAACTACAAACTTAACACCGTACTTGCTCGAAGATATGAAAACATTATCGACCCTGTTGCCGAAATTTTTCTGACTAACGTGTTGATGTACGAAGAATTGTGGACAGAAAACGCCAAAAAGAAAATTGTAAAATTCAAAAAAACATATTTTGATTTCATAGATGGCACCGCATACAAGCAGTCGATTAGTGATGAAATAATGGAAAAACCATATACGTTATATATAATTCTCGCAAATCTGACCGCTCCGATTGATTATACATGGCTATCCGGATACAGCGAGTATTTCTTTAAAGCATCGAACGGCAAAACAAAAAAAGAGCCGATGTTCAATGGAAGCAGGTACGAATATAAGATAAAAAGCAAATTATTAAGCTCCGTTTTGTATTATGAAAGCGATAAAGTGTTAAAAAATGAAGTAAATTATATTTACAGTTTCGATATACAAAAAAACTGGACGGAAGTCGTTCAAAAAGAGAACAATATCCCCCAATTTATTGTGCAGAGAAACATAAAATACAGACTATAAATGTATAAAAAAAGGTTAAATTTTATTAAAAATTAAAGTAATATATTGTGATATTAAATTTAAGTTGTACCTTTGCAAAGTTTTTGGTTGAGATGTACAACGAAAAACGAAGCAAAATTTAAAGGTTAGAAAAAGTAGAAAGTAGAAAAAGTAATAAAAAGTAAAAAGTAAAAAAATAGAAAATAATAATAAAAAAAATAAATTTATAAACATTTTTAATTAAATTCAAAATTATGAAAAGAAAAAGTATTTTTTTGACAATTGTAGCGGTTTTTTTGACTGCCGTATCTTGGGGACAGACTCAGCCAAGTTGGCCCAGTAGTTATCCTGTAGGTGGTAATGTAGTGGGATCCGATACAATTTATTTTTGTATAACCCCGGATTCTTTGTATCCTATTGAATTGGGATATGATGTAGCGGGGTTAGATTTGCGTCCGAGTTATGGTGACTGGGCATTATACACTACCACATCAACGAATGTAGTGGCGTCTGATTACGTTTTTGGCTCAGCCAAGAACGATGGAGCAGGTAATGCTTACAAGACCCAAGGATCGGGTATTGGAGGGTATATCTTCGAATATACCTCTAAAGTTGATTTGTGCGGATTGGCTACTGGTAAAAAATTCTGGGCGTACGTATTTGTGTTGCCCGATTTTTCAGCAAAGCCTCAAAAGGCAGATTCAATTATTTGTAAAAAGGATGGCGCCACGTTTGATGTTAAGTTCGACGAGTACTTTGCATCAACGTTAGAGGTGTATCAAGAGGCTGGCATAGCTTATCATTGGAAAGGCAGCCTCAGCGGTAACTTCACTAACAACGACCAGAGTACTCCAGACACCCATTCGTTTGTTGATACTCTTGTTTTAGATAGCCCAATACCGGATGGTTATACTTGTGGACTTGAAGGCGAATTTAAAGTTACAGTAAAAGTGCTTGACTCTATATACTTAGAGAGTATAGCTATTGAAATTTGTGCTGAAGATACAGTGGGTAAGGAGAATGTAAACCCGAATCACTACTTTAAACGTAATGTTGCTGGTTCGTATGTTCCTGAATATGTTATTGACGGTACAGCTTGGGGCACTGCTCCCAATGGCAAGAAATATAGAGAATATGTCTTCTCGTATAATGATTGTAAACATGTTGCGCTTGCAACTGTAAGCGACACTATATATCTTCTGGATGGTCCTAAAGGTAATTGGGGTGTAGATTCAGTGTCATATTGTCGTACACCTGGTCCAGAGGACATATATACATTTTGGAATGAAGTTACTGGTTCAAAATTACCTCTTGAACTGGGTTCACATTGGTATGATCGTGGTTTGGTAGGTCAAGGTTGGACGTCATCTGACGGTTATGGAACAACAGATGATAAGCCTTCGTTAGATGGAGAAGCTCTTCGATTAGACAGTATGGTATCAAGTGTAGGATATCATTATTTATGGCAAGTTGATTTGGGAGTAACAGCTTTCGAGTGTTTAGTTAACGGTAACGGAGAAGGTGATTCAGGTTATTTAGTTGTAATACTGAGAGATAGAGTCTCTGCTCAGGATTATACAGCTCAGTTGTGCGGAGCTTCTTATGCTTCACTTAGTTATAAATTCGACTTGGCAAAATATACAGGACTTGATGTAGATTGGTGGATAGGCGGCAAACCTGATGCTACCGGCGCAACAAAGGTTGGTAAGGAGTGGACCATACCTACTTATGGTGGCGTTGCTAAACCTAATACATATAAATTGTATTATGACTTGGCAAGTGATTGCGGAAGCGGAGCAGGCGTGTTCTACATTAAAGTTAACGAAAAGGTTAGAGTTTCAGGTTCTAAGGAAGTATTGTACTGTCTTAGGAAATTACCTGCTCAAATTAATCTGAATGACGTTCTTAATGTTGCAGTTGGAGATCTTGAGTGGGCTGTTACAGGTACTGTTCCCGGCTTTACTAATGATGGTCTGTTAGATGTTGGTACGTATATGGTGGGTAAAAGTCCTAATACAGAGCAAACTTTAGTATTTACAACAGATAATGGCTCTGGTTGTGGCGTTCCTGACGGCACTACACTTACAATTAAATTTGTAACAGATATCCTTCAATAAAATATTAGGATAAAAGAAAATTAAACCATTTCCGGGTAAAACCGGAATGGTTTCTCAGTTTATAAAAAACGTAGATTTATAAAATGCAATGGTTTAAAAAAAATGATAAAATTGAATAAATGAAGAGGCTTATAATAGTATTTGGGTTACTTTTTGGTACATGTCCTCTCTTCGCTTCGCTGGATTCGCTGGGGAGTTACAAAAATTTTGTAATAAAGAAAGAGATGTGGGTATGTACCTCTATTGCTTTTCCTGTTGATATCTCTTACGACGTTTTTAATGTTGATTATAAGACAGTTGCACAAAGCGGTCAGGGTTATTTCATGCAGGTAAAGCCTGGAAAGTATAAAGACGGCGACACAGAAATCGCTGTCGAGGACATTATTCTGAATCCCTCAAAAGGCGTTCTGAACGTCGTAGGCAAGCCTGCGGGAGTGTACGAGTATGTCTTTGTATCGACCACCGACGATTTTTGCGGTATGACAAATGGCGAAAAATCGGTTGTGCGGATATATCTTGTTCCTCAGCCTGTCAGTTTCCCTGTGTTGACCAACGTTTGTCCCGGATCGAAGGAACAGATTAATTTTAACGATTTTATACCGCCGGAGATAAAGTATTTTATCGACGAAGTTGGTTGGACAATCGACTATACCCTCGACGGGATGGCGGTTACTATGCCTGTTGAGGCTGGACTGGCTAAGGTTGGCGACAACGTTTATCGGTACTCCATCAACGACAATGACGGCAAATTTAAAGGGAAATACTCAGCGATGCGGGAAGCGGCGGTTTATAGTTGTCCCGAAGATTCGGCGTATCTGACACATACGGTGCGTATCCGCGACAACGAAGAGTATGTCATTCCCAACAAAAGCATATCGTTCTGTACCGAAGTGTTACAGCTTGTTCCTGAAACAGCCGAAAAGTTGAATACCAATTTGTTCGGTTATCTTGGTTCGTCTGCTCCCGGTGGCGTTTGGTCAATCGCATACAAGGGACCTCTCACTGAAACAGATATACCGATTGAAGAGAACGGCGACGTCAGCGTTCCGATAACTATGGTTGACTTTTTGGGCATCGACAGTATTGTGTTCAAATACAGTTACGAAGACTGTATGGCAAACGATACATTTACCTTGCTGACGTTCAATTTCAACAAAGAGACTTTCAAAAACGTCTTTGTCGAACATGAACAGGATGTATGCCGTAATCTGATGTCGGGCGTTGTAGAATTGTCGTCGATATTCGGGTTTACTGTTCCATTGACCTCGGGCATCTGGTATCGTCAGGTTGAAGGCGAATTTGAGGAAATGCTTTACGGCGCCGTAGATATATCGGAAATGAAAGTTGGTTCGCTCTATACATTCAGGTACGATGTTAATTCGGCAGTTGATGCATTGTGCGAGATACAAGGCACATCGACAGAGTTTCATCTTCGTATGCACGACCTTGAGGTTGCCAATGCGGAAATTAAGATCTGTAAAACACAGTTTGCCCAAGGTGTGACGGTCGACCTGTCACGTTATGTCCCGGGTTTGAACGATCCTGATCGCATATCGCCCGACCGTATCACATGGAAAGACAATAATGGCAGTGACATCGCTAATCCTGACAGACATACGCTTAAAGCAACCGAAGATTGGCAAACAATCGATACATCAACATATAAGATGAAGTATCAATATGAGGTGCGTTCCGACTGCGGTCTTTACACGGGCAACTTGTATATTTCGACAATAGATACTATCGGCAGCGACACATTGCGCAAGATAGTGATTTGCTACACCGACGATTATGCACAACATGTGGATTTGTTCCAGATTCTTGGAATTGCAGGCGCCGACGGCGCTAACGGCAAGTTTATCAAGATGGATTATCCTTCCGGTAAAGATGAAAATATTATGAAAGCAATAGAAGATACCGGCATAATGAATGCATACGAATTGTTCGACACGACTAAAGAAAGTGAAACTTATACGTTCCGCTATCTTCCTGTTGGCAACGGTTCCTGCGTATCGGATAATATGGAGATCACGATTATAGTAACAAAGAACGTAGAAAATGATTCAGAATTTGAAAAATAAAATATTATGAAAGCATATATACATAAATATAAATTGGCGTTTTTCTTTCTGTTTATCCTGCTTTCGGGGGTAGCTTCAGCACAGAACCCGCCGCAGATAGATTCAATGGTATATACAGCGCCGCGTGATCCATACATTTTTGATTGTCGAAAGGCAACGCCTATCGACTTGTTTAAGGCTGCAAATCTGTATGTATCAGCCGAAAACGGATACTGGGGCGATATTAACGGCGTGCCGTATAACGGAAAAGCCGGACTGTCGGATACAATAAAAGAACGGCAATATACTGATGGCAATATATTTACTCCTCCGACTTCGGTAGTCGATACCGGAATGTACAAGTTTTATTTTTATTTCACATCATCGAAAGAATATTGCGGGATAAAAAACGGTACGCGTTTCGTATTGAACTTGTATCTCGGAGCTTATGGCTGTCTGGAACCTGTTTCTGTGGGCGAGCTTGACAACACGCACTACTTCTGTTTCGGAAGCAGTGTAGATATGAACCCGGCAGGCAAACACGAATTTACCAGACCGGTAACTATCGAAAACCTGCTGTTGCAGTATTCGAAAGACCCAATAAACTGGAAACAAAATCGTATGATGGATAGCGACTGGGTTCCTATTGACGTCTATAGCGATCGTGACCATAAAAATAAAATTGGAACCGGCGATATGGAAGTGAAATTGGACAGTGCGTACAGCGCTACATACTACGTGATTATACATCAGAGTTCTGTATATGAGTTTTCGGACAGTATCAATATTACGGTTTATCCGCAAGCGCGACTTGATATATTCTATTCGCCCGATATCACCAGAGACCAGACGACGGAATATGATATTGACGATAAGTTTACTATCACAGTCGATACAACGGAAGTTGACGGTAAGTTCAACTATTTCACGTTCTTCTTGAATAACCAGAACTTGAACAAGTATTATCTCGGCGGCGATACTACCCAAAATGAAATCGTTCTCAGCGCTCTTGCTTTCACCGGCGTTGAAGATTTTATCGAAATCGTTGGTACTGATAAAAACAACTGTATAGTACGGCAATCAGACAATGTTATTGTCCATGTACCGTTCCCGACGGTGTTTACACCCGACGGCGACGGTATCAACGATGTCTTTCTCGGCGGCGAGAAGTTCCGTAATCGCGAGTTTCATCTCGAAGTGTCGAACCGTTGGGGTAATCGGCTGTATTACGGCGAATCGGGCTGGGACGGCACATATCGCGGCAACAAAGTACCGGCAGGAACATATCTGTATGTTCTCATTCTTAAAACAGAAGACGGCTCGACCAAAACAGTAAAAGGCGCCGTCACAATTATACGCGAAAGCAGATGACAATTTTGATAATGTAAACATTAAATCCCGTTATGACGAGGTCATAACGGGATTTTTTTCCTGACTTCGACAATGCGTCTCCCAAATCGGTGACAAATAAGTCCGGAGGACTTCAATTTGAATAACCCCGTGCAAGCCGAAGGCGCAGCTCGGGGTATATGTCGCCGGCTCGTCAGAACTGCGTAGCAGTTCAACTCCTAACGGAGTTGATGTTCGTGGTTGCGTTTACCCCGAACTGCGCTACGCTTGTTCGAGGTTATTCAATTTGAACGCCTATATTCGGCGTTCTTTATGTCATCCCATAATTCCCTGCGCAGGATGCGTAAAGACGCAAAATTTTGCGTCTCTACAACAAAATAACCCCGTGCAAGCCGAAGGCGCAGCTCGGGGTATATGTCGTCGGCTCGTCAGAACTGCGTAGCAGTTCAACTACTACGTAGTTGATGTTCGTGGTTGCGATGACTATAAAACCTTAGTAGCCCGTATGATTCCCCACCTCTGTAACCTTATTTTATGGATCGAAAATAAGGTTGAATGGGATGGTAATTGTAGGCTACTAAGGTGTTTTTAAGGGGAATAAGGTCTGCTTTGCAATCTCTTATCTCCTGACTTCGCCAATGCGTCACCCAAATCGGTGACACAAAATTCATAATATATCGATTTGCAAATTGTTATAAAATACGCGTTGGAAAAGTGTCGAAGTCAGGAAATAATTGCAAACCATTTCCGGTTGATATAAGCATACTATGACATGAGGCATGTTATTACTATAACGTGCCTCATGTTATTACTATAGTGTGACTTCTGTTGTTACTATAACGTTAATAAATGTATCATTTTCAATTAACCTTAGGGCGTAAGCAACAATCTAAAATCGTAAATCTACAATCGTAAATTCCGATAACGTGCTTTGTAAGAATCGCCTGCCGACAATGTCTTTGTCTTTGACGCTGTTCCCTGTATCCCTCCTTGAGCGCCGGAACTACAATTGCCGAACCCGTATCCCGACTGTTGCGGACAGATGCCGGATTTCCACGCATCCCAGTAAGGATGTTCCAAAAGCGCAACCGGAATATCGCCTGTCAAACGATTTTGAGCCAGCAA
>JAISXV010000267.1 GCA_031270335.1 Prevotellaceae bacterium
TGCTGGTCTTCGCCGGCGTATTCTTTTGCGGGGTCGTTATCGACGACTATGTCGGGTTCGACGCCATGACCTTCGATGACAAACTGTTTCGCTTCGGCGTCGATGTGGGCAAATTCGGGACGGTTCAAGGTGCCGCCGTCAACAATCGGCAAACCGCCTCTGATGCCAACTACCCCGCCCCAGGTACGCGTTCCTACAATCGTGCCTAACTTGTGGTATTTGAACTGGTAAGGGAACAAATCGCCGTCGGAAGCAGAGTATAAATCCACTAAAAGAATCTTCGGTCCCACCATCGTGCCGCCGGGTTTCATTTCCGGACGACCGTTTCGCGGCGCCGAAAACATCGACAGTTCACGCCGTAAACGTTCGATAATCATCGGGGATACGTTACCGCCGCCGTTTCCGCGGTCGTCGATAATCAACGCTTTTTTATTCAGTTGCGGATAATAGTATTTCACGAACTCGCTCAATCCTTCCGCACCCATGTCCGGGATGTGGATGTAACCCACTTCGCCGTTGGTCGCTTTGTTCACCTTTTCGATATTTCGCTGCACCCAATCGAAATAATATAGCGACGATTCGTCGGCTATGGGTTTGATTAACACTTTCCGGCTTCCGGTTTCGGAGGCGGTTTTGTTGAGCGTCAGTTCGACCTGTTTGTCCGCCTTGTCGTACAGAGCGGCGTAGATATCGTTGATTTTGGCGGTCGATTTTCCGTTTATGGCAATGATGAAATCGCCTTCGCCGGCGTCCACGCCGATTTCGGTGAGCGGCGAGCGCAGTTCCTGCGACCAGTTTCGTCCTTCGAGAATCCTGTCGATTCTGTAATATCCCGATTTGTCACGGCTGATTTTAGCGCCGAGCAAACCTGTTTTCACTCTTGCGGGTGCGTATTTGTCGCCGCCGGAGATGTAGCAGTGACCGGTCGTCAGTTCGCCAATCATCTCGCCGATAATGTAATTCAAGTCGTTACGGTCGTTTACGTATTCGACTAAAGGAGCGTATTTTTCACGAATTGCTTTCCAGTCAACGCCGTGCATTCCCGGGTCGTAGAAGAAATCGCGCATCTGTCGCCAACATTCGTTATATATCTGATTCCATTCTTCATGCAGATTGACAACGAGCTTTATTTCCGACAAATCAATTGTCTTTTCGACGTTTATCTTGCCTTTCGGAACGTCGATAACCGCATATCCCGAGGTTGAACTGACTAAGAATTTTTTCAGGTCAGCCGTAACCGCTGCGACGCCGAAATTGCCGAGCTCGTTTTCTTTTTTCGCTTTCAAATCGAACATGTACAAACTCCGTCCCGAACCGTAACGGCTGTAGTAGATTGAATTTCCGATCAATATCGGACTGCTGTAATTTCCGGCGGGAATGTCGAGCGCCAAAGAACGTCCTTTGATTCCGTCGAAGTCAATCTCGACTTTTGGAGCCGAAGATTTGTCGTCCTTTTTGTCGTCTTTCTTGTCGTCCGGTTTTTTGCTGTCTTTTTTATCGTCCGGTTTTTTGGAATCGTCCGGTGTTTTATCTTCTTTTACAGCAACTTCGTCGTTTGTGTATGCAAATGGCGAGGGCGTTTTTTTGCTGAGCGGCACGATGTATATTTTGCTCATTCCCGAATAGGAATAGTTCCATTCCACGCCGCTGTATGTCGGGCGAAAATCACGTGCCGATATGAAAGTCAAGTATTTACCGTCGTCGCTGAACGATGAAGACCAGGAATCGAACCAGTCGTCGGTAACTTCCTCTTTTTTACCGGAATCGACGCCGTATATCACAACCACCGAAGTAGTATTGAAACGCGGATAAGTGTATGTAATCCACTTGCTATCAGGCGACCATGAGAAATTGCGGAGTTCGCCGTCAATCGTATGATCAACTTCCGTGATTTTCTTTGAATCGACGTCGATGTAACGCAAGCGTTGCAGTTTGTCGCTCCAGAGAATTTTTTTGCTGTCGGGCGACCAGGAGATACTGTATTTATATGTATCGCTGTTTTTTGTCAGTTGTATTGGCGGCTGCAATCCGTCCTGATTACGGATAAATATTTCATCTTCACCTGTTTCGTCGGAAATATACGCAATCCATTTTCCGTCGGGCGACCATTTCGAATCTCTTTCGTGAACGCCCGATGTCTCACTGAGATTGCGCGTTACGCCCGATTTAACCGGAACGGTGAAAATATCGCCACGCGCCGACAGTACAATTCTTTTCCCATCGGTCGAAAGGTCGATGTTGCGCGCCGACTTCGACAGGTCTTTCAAAACCGAACGCCCGCCGCTGAAATCTTCTTCGATAAATATCGTAAGTTTCTCATACTTTTGAGTATTCAAGTCGAAAGAATAGATATATCCTCCGTTTTCGAACACAATAGCCCTGTCGCCGAGCGAGGGAAATTTAATGTCGTATTTATCAAAATTCGTAACTTTCTTTGTCTCCTTCGTTTTGAGGTTGTATGCAAAAAGGTTCATAATGCGGTCACGGTCTGATATATAGTAGATATAATCGCCTGTCCACATCGGGCAAATATCCTGATAGATATTGTTTGTGATGTTTTCGATCTGTTTCGTGCTGAAATCGTATATCCGGATATCGTCTGCCATGCCGCCTTTGTAGTATTTCCAGGTTCTGAACTCCCTGAATACCCGGTTGTAAGCCAGTTTTGTTTTGTCGGGCGAATAGGAACAGAATCCGCCTGTCGGCAATGGAATTTCTTCGGAGACGCCGCCATCAACTGAAGCCAGAAACAGACTGCCTTTAAAGTCGTTGAAGGTTTTCATACGTGAACGGTAAACGACTGTTTTGTCGTCTTTCCACGTCATTACTACATTGTTAGGACCCATCCTGTCCGAGATGTCGTCACGTCCGAGCGTCGCCGTGTAGGTTAGACGCACAGGTTCGCCGCCATCGACCGGCATCCGGTACACTTCCGTATTCCCGTCATACTGAGCGGTAAAAGCGATTTGTTTGCCGTCGGGCGAAAATCGTGCGAACATTTCGTAGCCTTCGCCTGTGGTCAGTTTTTTCGCAACTCCTCCTTTCGAAGAAGACGAGTATAAATCACCGGCATACGAAAATACTAATTTCTCTCCGTGAACCGCCGGAAAACGAAGCAAACGCGCTTCCTTTCTTTGTCCAAATACCTGCAACACAGATATTGCAAGTAAACATAACAGTAAAAAACTTTTTTTCATCTTGTCTATTATTATTAATACATTAATACATTTTTACATTCTCATACTATATTTTTCGAGAGCATATTTCAAACATTTTGTGGCGTTTATCAAGTCCGGTTTTTGCAGTACGTATGCAATTCTCACTTCGTCGATGCCTCTGCCTTCGGTGTGATAGAATCCCGCCGCCGGAGCAAGCATCACGGTTTGTCCCTGATATTCAAAGTTATCGAGCAACCATGTAGCAAATTTTTCGGCATTGTCCACAGGAAGCCGCGCGATGGTATAAAACGCTCCTTTCGGCATAGGACAAAATACGCCTCTGATTTTGTTTAACCTTTCAACCAGACAGTTACGCCGTAAGAGATATTCTTTGTGCAGGTCGTCGAAATAGGATTTCGGAGTGTCGAGCGCGGCTTCGGCGGCAATCTGCCCGATAGCCGGAGCGCAGAGACGCGACTGGCAAAAATGCAGTATCGATTCCGCAACTTGCTTGTTTCGTGTTACTAATGCGCCGACGCGAATCCCGCACATACTGTATCGTTTCGATGTGGAATCGACAAGTATCACATTGTCTTCTATGCCTTTCAACTCCATACACGAAAAATATTCGAAACCGTCGTAACAAAATTCGCGATACACTTCGTCAGAAATCAGGAACAGGTCGTGTTTTGCGACGATTTCGCCCAACTGTTCGAGTTCATTACGCGAGTAAAGGTATCCGGTGGGATTGTTCGGATTACACAGCAAAATGGCTTTGGTCGAAGGAGTTATGAGGTTTTCGAACTCCTGCATCAACGGCATCGCAAATCCCGATTCGATTTTTGTTGTGATTGGCTTGATTTTCACTCCCGCCTGTAACGCAAACGAATTATAGTTCGTGTAAAACGGCTCCGGCACAATGACTTCGTCGCCCGGATTCAAACAGACGTTCAAGGCGATAAGCAACGCTTCGGAACCGCCGGTGGTAATCAAAATGTCTTCGTACGAAATATCAATCCCCAAATCGTTGTAATATTCCGCCAATTTCTTGCGATACGACAAGTTTCCCGCCGAATGTCCGTACTCAATTATGTTGTTTTCGAAATTGCGAACAGCATTAAGAGCCGTTTGCGGAGAGGCAATATCCGGCTGTCCTATGTTGAGATGATATACTTTTATTCCTCTTTCCTTAGCCGCATCTGCGTATGGCACAAGCTTTCTGATTGGAGAAGCCGGCAT
>JAISXV010000273.1 GCA_031270335.1 Prevotellaceae bacterium
GGAAAGACAGTATATACGGCGCGTATGACTTCGATGCTGATATATGCGCTTTTGCCTCTGACTGTTCTGGCTGCGCAGTATGTCGGCAAAATCAATACATGGTATGCGGTGCTGCTTATCGGTTTGGCTTGCGCCGGACATCAAGCCTGGTCGGCAAATATTTTCACCACAGTGTCGGACATGTTTCCCAAGAAAGCGGTCGCTTCCGTTACCGGAATCGGCGGTATGGCGGGAGCATTCGGAGGAATGTTAATCGCCTGGAGCGCCGGTCTCATTCTCGACCATTTCAAGTTGCTCGGGGAAATTGAAACAGGATACGGAATCATGTTCGTCGTATGCGCACTGGCATACATCGTGGCTTGGATTGTAATGAAAATCTTTGTCCCGAAATTTAAGTCAGTAACAGATTTGTAGAGTTGTAAGAAAAGAATCCCACAAAGACACCACTATTGTAATCTTTTTTTGTGCAACTGTAAAATTTTATCTAAATTTGCATTTGAATTTTGATTAAAGGACATGAAGATTTTGATTACTGGAGCGGCGGGATTTATTGGGAGTTTCTTAGTGGAAGAAGCGCTCAATCAAGGATTTGACACTTATGCCGGAGTGAGAGCCAGCAGCAGCAGGCAGTATTTAAACGACGAAAAAATCAAGTTCGTCGATTTAAAATACAGCGATAAAACACTGCTTACGGAGCAATTGTCGGAGTTGAAAAACACTGTCGGCAAATTCGACTATATTATACACGGTATGGGAGTGACGAAATGCAAAAACAAAGGCGATTTCGACAGGATAAACTGCGGTTATACGAAAAATTTTGTCGAGGCGTTAATCGAATCCGGTTCTGTTCCGGACAAATTTGTATATATCAGCAGTTTGTCGGCATGGGGACCAGGCGATTCCAAAACCGGACGACCGATAATGTTGTCCGACGAGCCAAAACCGGATACGCTGTACGGTGCGAGTAAACTCAAAGCAGAACAGTACATTGCTTCGTTGCCGGATTTTCCGTACATCTTCCTGCGACCGACAGGCGTGTATGGTCCCAGAGAAAAGGATTATTTCGTTTTCAACAAGACAGTTGCGGGCGGTATTGTGCCGGCTATGGGCTTTCAAACACAATATCTGACGTTTATCTATGTCCACGATTTGGTTAAACTTGCGTTTCTGGCGTGCAAAAGCAATATTGTGCAAAAGGCGTATTTTGTGACCGACGGCAAGGAATATACAGATAAAGAGTATGCTGCCATCGTGAAAAAACATCTCGGACGCAAGCATACGTTGAATCTTCGTGTTCCGCTGTTTTTGGTGAAATTCATTTCGTATTCGTTGGATACTGTCTGCGGATGGTTCGGGCAAACGCCTACGCTCAACAAGGATAAATACAAAATACTCAGAGTGATGAACTGGAAATGCGAAAACAAACCCACCGAAGACGATTTCAATTTCAAAGCCGGTTACGACCTCGACAAAGGAACCGAAGAGGCTATAAAATGGTATATGCAGGAAAAATGGATCAAAAATGGAAAATGTTGAAAATAAAACATATAATAAAGAAAGCGGCTTTGGTACAACTCCGGTTTATCTGACCGCCATATCGACGATACTCGGCGCAATACTGTTTCTCCGGTTTGGATATGCGACGGGAATGTTAGGACTTATCGGAGTGATTTTCATTATCATACTCGGACATGCGATAACTATTCCCACGGCTTTTGCCATATCCGAGATTTCGACAAATACTCGTGTCGAAGGCGGCGGCGAATATTTCATTATTTCACGTTCGTTCGGCTTGAAAATCGGTTCGACAATAGGGATTGCGCTGTATGTTTCGCAGGCTATCAGCGTCGCTTTTTACATCATTGCGTTTACCGAAGCTTTTGAACCGCTGTTCGAATGGTGGAAACGCAAATTTGAGTTCGAACTTCCGCGACAGGTAATCAGCGTGCCTGCGCTTTGTTTTCTGTCGTACATAATACTGAAAAAAGGAACAGGCTTGGGAATGAAACTGCTTTATATTGTCAATGCGATACTTATCCTGTCGCTGTTATTCTTTTTCATCGGCAAACCCATTACAGAAAACGCTTCGGGAAATGTGGTCATCGACAATATGAAATTTTTGAACAAAGATTCGTTCTTTGTGATATTTGCAATCTGTTTTCCGGCGTTCACGGGCATTACGGCGGGCGTGGGACTGAGCGGCGACCTGCGAAATCCGGCGAAATCAATCCCGGCGGGTACAATAGCGGGGACGTTTACCGGCTTGATAGTGTATTTGTTGGTGGTGTGGAAACTTGCCATATCGGCTCCTGCCGGCGATTTGGTGGGCAATCAGCTTATCATGTCGAAAATCGCTGTCTGGGGTGCGATTATCATTCCGATAGGGCTTGCTTCGTGTACGTTTTCGTCGGCAATAGGCTCGATAATTGTTGCGCCACGCACGCTTCAGGCAATAGCGCTCGACAAAAGTTTTCCGGTCAGGCGTATAAACGATTTTCTTGCATACGGAAAAGGCAAAACCCGGGAACCAATCAACTCTTACATTGTGACGTTTCTGATTGCGCTTGTGTTTGTTATCATGGGTAATGTCAATGCTGTTGCAGGGATTATCTCCATGTTTTTCCTGATCTCTTACGGCACGCTGTGTTTGATTTCTTTCCTCAACCATTTTGGAGCGCCGCCGTCGTACCGTCCCCGTTTTAAATCGAAATGGTATATTTCGTTAGGCGGTTTTTTGCTTTCGGTGTGGGTGATGTTCAGAATCGATTCGCTGTACACCGTTTTGTCGTATGCCGTTATCGTGGTTTTATACTTGATTGTCGAACATTACAACAAAGACCAGAAAGGTTTGGTGAACATATTCAAAGGTTCGATTTTCCAGCTAAACAGGCGTTTACAGGTGTATATGCAGAAAAATCATTCGGGTCTTGACGACGAAGAATGGCGTCCTGCGGCAATCTGCATATCGCAAAATTCGTTTGAGCGCGAAAAAGTGCTGGAGTTGATGAAATGGATCAGTCACAAACACGGATTCGGGACTTATTTTCATTATATCGAAGGATATTACAGCAAACAGACTTATATCGAATCACGGAAAATTTTCGCACAGCTTATCGCACAGCGGGAACGTGGAAATTCGCTTTATATAGACACAATGATTTCACCTTCATATACTTCCGCCATCGCGCAGGTCATACAGTCGCCTTCGATTTCGGGGATGGAAAATAATATGGTGATATTCGAATATGACAAAAACAACACTGATGAGCTTGTGCGGATTCTGGAGAATATCAATCTTGTAAAATCCGGCGAATTTGACATTTGTATTCTTGGAAGTTCGAATTTTCCGGTCAAATACAGGAACGGTATTCATGTCTGGACAAGGGCTGTGGATGAGAAAAATACCAATCTGATGATTTTATTGGGATATATCATCCTCTCGCATCCCGACTGGAATAAAAGCTATATCAAGATATTCAATATCAGCCCGGCAGGCAAGGAAAAAGAGACGAAAAAAGACCTCGAAGAGCGAATCGCTACCGGACGGTTGCCCGTCACGCTGACAAATATCGAAATAGTAACGTTCGTCGAAAACCAGACAACAGGCGAAAGTATTGTAGAACATTCAAAATATGCAGGATTGACAATAATCGGTTTCAGAGAAGAAATCATTAAACACAACCCGTTAACATTTTTCGACGATTTCGGCGGAATAGGCGATGTGTTGTTTGTCAATGCTTCGACGTCAAGAAATATTAATTAAAATAATTAAAATGAATAATATATTTTATATAACTTTATGATTTACTTATTTACAACAGGGATAAAGAATAATGCGAATTTTATGAGGGAATATCATGTTCCCTCAGAATATTCGCTGTTTGATTTTAAACAGTTTATCGTCGCCGACATGGATTTCGACGATTCGCAACAAAGCATATTTTTTGTGCTGGATGAAAACGATAAAAAAACGGCGAGTTATTCGGTATTCGACATGGACATGGTCAGTCTGGAAGACTTGTGCTGTAAGGATGTGAAAAAATTGCTCTACACTTTCGACATCTTCAACGACCGCTCGTTATACATCGAATTTCAGGGAATAACCGAAGCGCAGCCAAGGATTTACTATCCGACTGTAATTCAAAGTAAAGGCGAGGCTCCCAATCAATTCTCCGAAAAAATCATCGATAATATCACCAATGTCATGTTTAACGAAGATGACGAAGACGACGAAGATTACGAGTATGACGACGAGGAAAAATTGGATTAAGATTTATAGGATTAAAGGATTAGTAGGATTTCCTTCGGGCGCAATGACGGACATGCCAAAGACAATATTTACACAATCAAAAACAAATCCGAAGGGTTGAAATGCACCCGATCAAGCCCGCAATGACGGACTATAACAGTCCGTAACAGTCCGTCATTCTGAACTTGTTTCAGAATCCTACAATCCTATAAATCCTAATCGGGATTATTTTATTGACGCTATGGCTATAAAAACCTTAGTAGCCAACGATTTACCATCCCATTCAACCTTATTTTCGACCCATAAAATAAGGTACAGAGCTGGGGAATCATACGGGCTACTAAGGTGTTTTTTTTAAGAGAATAAGGTTTTTACGATGCCGATTAAGATTTATAGGATTTAAAGATTGGTAGGATTTCCTTCGGGCGCAGCAATCCTACGAATCCTATAAATCCTATAAATCCTAACCCGGACAAGCCGGAACCAAAGAGGAAAAATAGGACAGAGAACGATCCGTCATTGCGGGCTTGACCCCGTCATTGCGGGCTTGACCCGCAACCTCTTTTGTGCAGAGGAT
>JAISXV010000007.1 GCA_031270335.1 Prevotellaceae bacterium
TATTTAATTAAAACAAAGATAATATTTGTACGTGAGAGTACGGTGACAAGCGGAACAATGTGGTCTTGATTTTTATCTCACGCTTTTGGAAATCCAAAATTTTCATGTAATTTTGCGCCCTGTAAATGTGATTGGAATTGAAGACGCTGTATAGATATATCTTTTTGTCGTATTTGGGACCGATGTTCCTGACATTGATAATAGTAGTGTTCATCTGGGTGATGCAATTTGTGTGGCTGCAGATTGACGAGTTAGTAGGAAAGGGGCTGACTTGGAATACAATACTCGAATTTTTGGGGTGGTGGGCTCTTGTCAATATCCCTAATTCAATGCCATTGTCAACCTTACTTGCTTCGCTGATGACGCTGGGTAATCTGGGCGAAAATAACGAACTGCTGGCGATGAAATCGTCAGGAATATCGTTGAGTAAGATATTGTATCCTCTTTATTTCGCGATTATTGCGATTGCGATATGCAGTTATGTGCTTTCGAGCGAATTTGTGCCTTACGCCTTTCTGAAAGCAAGAAGTATGCTCATGGAAATCAAGAAAAAAAGCCCGGAACTCAGTATTCCCGAAGATATTTTTTACGATGGAATCGAAAAAATCGGCATCAGAGTCAGTCATAAAGATCCGGTGACAGGCGCTTTAATCGGCGTCATGATTTACGACCACACGCACGGTGAAGGAAATTATTCCGTAACTATCGCCGACACAGGATATATTAAACAAACTCAGGATTCGAGATACATACTGCTGAGACTTATCAACGGAATAAGCTATTCCGAAGAATTGACCAAAACTAACCGCCTCAACAAAACTACTTACCCGTTCAACCGGCGTTTCTTTAAAGAACAGACCGTTTCGATTGACACGGGCGAGGAAGAATCGCAATCGTTTGAAGCAATGTTCAAAGACCATCCTTCAGCCAAAAGCATGAGCAAACTCAATAAAGATTCCGATTCAGTGAGCGTCAAAATCAGGAATATAGTCAATAAATTCGATAATGAACAGCTAAATTCGACCAATGCGTTCAAGTTTTCAATAAAAGAAGATACGATAAGGCAACGTGTTAAACCTTTGTCGTATAATGTTGATTCTATTTATGCTAATGCGACGGCTTTGCAGAAAATGAATTATCTGAATCAAGCCGAATCCGGTCTCACGCGAATAGCGGGATACTGGGATAATGAATTGCGACTGATTCAAATAGAGACTAAAAACCTGAAAAATATCGATTACGAACGTCACCGGAAATTAACGCTCGCGTTTACCTGCATCATATTTTTCTTTATCGGAGCGCCGTTGGGAGCAATAATCAGGAAAGGAGGACTGGGTTTACCGGTGGTGATTTCGATATTTTTCTTTGTGGTTTACTTTGTGATAGACACCGTCTGCGCCAAAATGGTGCAAAATAGCGATTGGACGCCTGTTTTCGGCGCATGGTTGCCGTCGTTTATACTCTCTATCATTGCGGTTTTCCTCACCTATAAGGCTAACACCGATTCGCAAATATTCAATCCGGATGCTTATAAACGCTTCTTCAACATCCTGTTCGGCAGGATGAAACAGTTGATTAATCCCGTCGATTTCGATAAAATCAGCCTTTTGCCGAAAGAGCATATCAGCGAAGCAATGCAGACTAACGAAAATAATACGAAACATTTGGAAACTCTTATCGACAAATATCTTGACTTGCACAAACTCAGCAAAGCCTTTCAAAGCCGTAAAGCCATGCTGCGAATGAACTATAATCAGGATTTAATCGAAATAAAATCATTATACGATTATCTGTTAAGTTTTTATGCGACAATCGACGATGACGAAAATTTCAGAAACTTAGTCAAAAAACTTCCGGTATTGGATCCTTCGGAATTTACTTTTCCGCAATTCCTTATGAACGCGAACATCTTTCTGAAAGCGCCTTATACTTTGATTCTTATCGTAATGAAAATACGACGGTTCAAAAAATTAAAATATATCCTTGAGGATATAAAAGATATTAATAATGATGTAAACAGATACTTAAATGGCAGATATAAATCTTAATACGATAGATGAGGCTCTGGAAGATATCCGGCAGGGCAAAATCATAATAGTGGTCGATGACGAAGACCGTGAAAATGAAGGCGATTTCATCGTCGCCGCCGAAAAAATCACGCCCGAAACAGTGAATTTCATGATTACTCACGGACGGGGTTTACTTTGCGCACCTTTGCCCGAATCGCGCTGCGAAGAACTCGGACTCGAAATGATGGTCGGCGAAAATACCGCGCCGCATCAAACGCCGTTTACCGTCGCCGTCGATTTGCTCGGACACGGCTGTACAACAGGAATATCGGCAAGCGACCGCGCTAAAACAATACAGGCTTTAGTCGATTCAACCACCAAATCCGAAGATTTGGGACGTCCGGGACATATTTTCCCGCTAAAAGCAAGGGAACGAGGAGTTTTACGGCGTGCCGGACACACCGAAGCCGTTGTCGATTTGACAAGAATGGCGGGAATGAAACCGGGAGGCGCATTAGTCGAAATCCTCAACGAAGACGGAACAATGGCGCGACTCCCGCAATTATTCGAAATATCGAAGAAATTCGGTATCAAAATCATTGCAATAAAAGACCTTATCGCTTATCGTCTCCGTACCGAAAGCATCGTGGCACGCGGTGCAAAGGTGAAGATGCCGACAGAATTTGGCGACTTTGAACTGATAGTTTTCAAGCAGTTACATGGCGGTCTCGAACATATTGCCCTGATAAAAGGCGAATGGGAAGCCGGCGAACCGGTGCTTGTACGTGTACATTCATCGTGCATGACGGGCGACATTTTCGGCTCGTGCCGTTGCGATTGCGGTCCGCAACTGCACGAAGCAATGCGAATGATTGAACGTGAGGGCAAAGGAGTTGTCGTATATCTCAGTCAGGAAGGGCGCGGGATAGGATTGTTCAACAAAATCCACGCTTACAAATTGCAGGAGGAGGGCAAGGACACAGTCGAAGCGAATCTTGCTCTGGGATTTAAAGCCGACGAACGGGATTACGGCGTCGGCGCAAGCATCCTGCGGGAAATCAACGTCACAAAGATGCGGCTTATAACAAATAACCCGCTGAAACGTTGCGGACTTGAAGGATACGGACTTACTGTTGTCGAAAATGTGCCGATAGTGATTCCGGCAAACGAATACAACAGGTTTTATTTGGAAACAAAAGTCCGGAAAATGGGACATGTTTTTTAGATTGACGATTGTAGATTTACGATTGACGATTGTAGATTGACGATTGTAGATTGACGATTGTAGATTGACGATTGTAGATTTGCCTTCGGACACAAAAATTGTTGAAGTACTACTTCCGAAGCCGAGTAGTACTACTTCCGAAGCCAAGAAGTACTACTTCCGAAGCCGAGATGTACTACTTCCGAAGCCAAGAAGTACTACTTCCGAAGTTGAGAAGTACGACTTCAGGCGTAAGCAACAATCTAAAATCGTAAATCTAAAATCGTAAATTATAGAATCGTAAATCTAAAATCGTAAATTATAGAATATGAATATAGTATTTTTGGATGTCGAAACAATAGGAAAAGATATCAGTTTCGAGGAACTTGAAAGTCTGGGGAATTTTGTCAAATACGATGACACTGCTCCGGAAAATGTGTCGGACAGGTTGAAAGACGCCGATATAGCGATTACAAACAAGACGCGAATCACAGCGGAGATTATGGCAGCCTGTCCTAAGCTTCGACTTATCTGCGTGGCTGCAACGGGTATGAACAATATCGACCTCGACGCCGCCGCAAAAGCCGGTATCACAGTGAAAAACGTCGCAGGCTATTCCACCGGCAGCGTGGTGCAACTGACCTACGGGATTTTGTTTTCGCTGATGATGCATATTTCGTGGTTCGACAGTTATGTCAAGTCGGGCGAATATTCCAAATCGTTGATGTTTACCAATTACACCTACACGTTTTCGGAATTGTCGGGCAAACAAATCGGGATAATCGGAATGGGAACTATCGGAAAACGTTCTGCTGCCGTCGCCGTATCCTTCGGCGCAAATGTCGTGTACTATTCGACCTCGGGAAACAACAACAGCGCTCCATACACCCGTCTCGAACTCGACGAACTGCTGAAAACATCGGATATCGTGCTTATACACGCCCCTTTAAACGACAAAACACGTAACCTGATTAATGCGGAAAAGTTAAAACTCATGAAGCCGTCCGCCTTACTGGTGAACACGGGTAGAGGTCACATTGTCAACGAATCCGACCTGGTCGAAGCCATCAACTCCGGAATCATTGCCGGCGCCGCTCTCGACGTTTTCTCCAAAGAGCCGTTGCCGGAAAACAATCCTCTGCTCAAGGTGAAATATCCCGACCGTCTGATTCTTACTCCGCACATCGCATGGACAAGCATCGAATCTCGAAAAAAACTGCTGCAGGGAATAGTGAACAATATTCACGAATTTTATGCACGAATAAGATGACCGTTAGCAACACAAATTATATAATAAACGGCACAAAGGGGATATCGCCAAATAGTTATCGGGAAATGAAACTGAATAATCCAATCTCATCTTTTCGTAGCTTTTCATTTTGGCTTCTTCAATAATTTTTTTGACCAGCTTTTTCCCTATTCCTCTGCCTTTATAATTATCGTTTACGAATAATCGTTTCATTTCACATGTTTTATCATCCAATTTTCTTAATCCGACGCATCCGATAACTTTATCTTTTTCCTTTG
>JAISXV010000014.1 GCA_031270335.1 Prevotellaceae bacterium
GAGAGAGAGAGAGAGAGAGAGAGAGAGAGAGACGCGATTACATCAAAAAATGTAACAGTTTTTTCTTCGTTTTTCGACTTTTTGGGAAAGGCTTTTTCCCGAGAGGTTTTTTTTGTATGTCACAAAATATTAGTTAATTAAATTATAAGGAAAATGTCAAATTGTATGAGGAAAATTTTGTTTTTATCGGTAGCCTGCAACAGTTATTGGGCAGGCGTGAGATTGACGAATCAATCTCGTGTGAAATCCGGGGATTTTTCCGGATTGATGAAGTTTGCAAAAAAATTGACCCTGCTGCTCGTCTGTTTCATGATGAGCGCCGGACTGGTTTTTGCGCAAAATAAACAGGTAACCGGTCTTGTGAAAGACGACGCCGGCGAACCTGTAACAGGCGCTTCAGTGGTTGTGAAAGGAACAAGCGTAGGAATACTTACCGGATCCGACGGGAAGTTTTCGCTTGATGTTCCCCAATCGGCAACAACCATTGTCGTCAGTTATATCGGATTTAAAGAGGCAGAAATAAATGCAGCTCCATACGTTGAAGTCGTGCTGGAGCAAGACGTATCTGCTTTGGACGAAGTTGTCGTAGTCGCTTATGGAACGGCAAAAAAGAGTTCGTTTACAGGGTCGGCGGCAGTGATCGACAAGAAAAAGCTGGAAAAGCGGACAGTATCGAATGTTACCAAAGCGCTTGACGGACAAGTAGCCGGCGTGGTTTCGACTTCCGGCGGCGGACAGCCCGGCGACGGCGCTAACGTTCGTGTACGTGGTTACGCTTCCATTAACGCTTCGTCATCACCTTTGTACGTGGTCGACGGTATTCCTTTCAACGGGTCTATCAGTTCGATAAACCCGGCGGATATTGAGTCGATGACTGTGTTGAAAGATGCTTCGGCAGGAGCGTTGTACGGAGCTCGCGGCGCTAACGGTGTGATCATTATCACAACGAAGAGAGGCGTTACAGGGCAGGCGGATGTGAATTTTAAAGCCACATACGGCTGGTCGTCACGGGCTATCAAGAAGTACGACATGGTTAATCAGAGGGAGTATGTACAGTTGAATTATGAAGCCTTGCGTAATGGTTATATTTTCAATAACAATTACACATGGGATGCGGCTAAAGCGCAGGCAATAGCCGATTTAGGCTCAACTCTGGGAGGTGAAATCTATAATCCGTTCAAGAACTACACTTGGCAAACAATCATCGACCCGGCTACCGAACAGGTACAGGCTGATGCTGTTGCAGCTTGGGACGAAGACTGGATAGATGAAATCTCGAATTATGCGGCGCCTCGCCAGGAATATCAGTTTTCGATTCGTGGCGGAAACGATAAAACGCAAAATCTGCTTTCGCTGGGTTACATCAAAGAAGAAGGAGTGTTGAAAAACACAAGTTTCGAACGTTTTAGCGGAAGAGGCTCTATTGATTATCAAGCAAAAGAATGGTTGAAATCGGGATTGAACACTTCTATTTCGATGAGTAAACAAAACTATTCGATGTATGACGGGTCTTCCTACGCCAATGTTTGGTATTCCGCTCAGTTTATGGGTCCGATTTATCCCGTTTATGTCAAAGACGCTAGCGGGAACGATGTGTTGAAGGATTCGGGAGAGCGAGAGTTGGATTATGGTCCGGGACGTCCGAAAATGTCTAATTTCAGTTCCATTGCAACATTGTACGACGATAAATCCAATATCGACAACGACAATGTAAGTACAAGAGCATACATCACATTAGGCTCCGACGACGATGATTACGGCGTTTTCAAAGGACTGAAATTCTCAGCCAATCTGGGCGCCGATTACAGAGGACAAAACGTGTTATACTATTATAATATGTTTCACGGAAACTTTTCAAGCAAAGGCGGTATAATAGAAAAAGCCAGTACACGCATGTTGAGCTATACATTCAACCAGTTGCTTACATATAAAAGAACATTTGCCGACGACCATAATCTTGATTTACTTGCCGGTCACGAAAGCTATGTTTATCAGTATAACTATTTATACGGTCAAAAAAGCGGTTTGATTGAAGGTATTTACGAACTTGACCCGGCAACGACAGTCGATGGAGCAGGTTCGTATCAAAAAGATTACCGGATTGAATCATATTTAGCGCGTCTCAATTACAATTTCAAAGAGAAATATTATTTTGATGCAAGTTTCCGTAGCGACGGTTCGTCACGTTTCCATAAAGACAATCGTTGGGGAACATTCTGGTCGGTAGGCGCAAACTGGCGCATTTCCGAAGAAAATTTCCTGAAAGATAATGTTGACTGGATAAACAACCTGTCGTTGAAAGTAAGCTACGGCGTTCAGGGAAATGATGATATTCTTGATTCGAATAGCGTTTCCGATTATTATCTCTGGCAAAGTTTTTATAATTTAACCTGGCCCAATGCAAATTTAGGCGGAGCAGTCGTTTCATCGCTCGAAAACAGAGATGTAACATGGGAAAAGAACTACAACCTCAATACCGGCATCGAAGCCCGTCTCTTTGGTAACCGTCTGGATATTTCGTTCGAATATTTCGACAGGAAGACAAAAGATTTGTTGCTTTCGTTCCCGATGGCTCTTTCGACCGGATTTTCGGGATATAACGCCAACATCGGCGACATGTCGAACAAAGGTTTTGAAGCAAGCATCAGCGGATTGATAGTCGATACGGAATTGAAAGTACGGTTGAACCTGATGGTGTCAAAAGTTAAAAACGAAGTATTACGATTGACCAAAGATTCGGACGTCATCACTTCGGGATTGCGCGTTATCGAAGTAGGAAAAGAAATTTATACTTATTACATGTCTAAATCTGCGGGCGTCGATCCGGCAACCGGAGCGCAACTGTATTGGGCGTATGATAAAGACGAAGACGGTAATATTACAAAAGAGTATGTTACCAGCGATTATCAAAAAGCAACAAATTCGAAGTACTATTTAGGCAGCCGTATTCCCAAACTGTTCGGAAGCATTGGAACGGAAATAACTTTCAGAGGGTTTGATTTTTCGGCTTTGACTACGTATTCAATCGGAGGAAAAGTATATGACGGTTTGTATAACGGAGCGATGAATATCATGTACGGCGGCGACACATGGCACAAAAACAAGTTACGCCGCTGGCAAAAACCCGGCGACATAACCGACGTGCCGAGAGCCATGCAGAATCCGGCATACGCTCAAAATGATAATGCTTTAATCGATGCTTCGTATTTCGCAATAAAAAACGTTACTCTCGGATATACACTCCCGCAAAAGTTATTGAAAAAAGCTAAAGTCAATTCGGTGCGTGTATTTGCTACATTAGACAATTTTATGTTATTTTCACATCTGGACGGAATGGACCCGCAGTTTAACTTCTCCGGAGGAACAGATTATGTGTACAGTCCTTCCCGAACGATTTCGTTAGGCGTTGATATTCACTTTTAAATAATAAAAAGACATGAAAAAATTTATATATATAATTATTGTAAGTCTTACAGCGTTTTTCAGCACAAGCTGTAATGAAGAATTTTTGGAAACAAAGCCCACGACAAAGATGTCGGGCGATGGAATGTTCAGTACAGGCACCGCGGCTTTGGTGCCGTTGAACGGTATTTACAGGATGATGTACACACAGGGCTGGTCAACAACAGGAAATACGCAGCAATGCGACGGACTGGTGGCATGGAACCTGATGGCTGACCTGATGGGCGAAGATATGGTGATGAAAGCGCAGGGTAGCGGCTGGTACTGGTTCGATTGCGTTTATAATGTAAAATCAAGATACACATCCTCCGCATGGCGGTCGTATGACGTTTGGAACGGATTTTATACTTTGATCTCGAATGCCAATTACATCATTGCAGCCGAAGAAACAATGACCGGCGATACAAAAGACGTCAATTATGCTATCGGGCAGGCTTACGCTATCCGCGCATATTGCTATCACTATCTGGCAATGATATTTGCACGAACCTACAAAGGTCATGAAGGCGATCCTTGCGTGCCGATATACACGGAACCCAGCGTGGCAGGAACTCCGGGTAAACCGCGTTCGACCGTTGGCGAAGTGTACGAATTAATCAGAACCGATATCGACAAAGCTGTCGAACTGCTTAAAGATGCGCACACTAAAAAACACTGTACTCATATCGACTATTATGTGGCGAATGGTATCAAAGCCCGTATTTGTCTGACAACAAATGAATGGGCAGAAGCGGCAAATGCAGCAAAAATCGCCCGTGAGAATTTTACCATCGGACGCGGAACGGAACTGACCGGCGGAATGAATAACGCCACATTGCCGAATGTAATGTGGGGAGCGGAAATCATTGAAACCCAAACTCCGGGTTGGGGACCGTTCCTGTATCATATTGACGCGCTTTCGATGCTTCCGGGTACTCAAACGTATGCGTACAGCGCTCCCAAATGTATCAGTACGCTTCTCTACAGTAAAATGGGTGACAACGATATCCGCCGTCAATGGTGGAATCCGAACAGTACTGATATAGAAGGCGACCCTGTGCGGTCAAATTATCTTCAGTTGAAATTCCGTTTTTCGAATCCTGTCACAGCCTTGGGCGATAAAATATGGATGCGAGTGGAAGAAATGTATCTGACCGAAGCCGAAGCGCTTTGCCGTCAGGAACAGTACAGTCAGGCGCAAAGCGTATTGAACGAATACATGCAGACACGCGATCCCAATTACAGCACAGGTAAAACGGGTAACAGTCTTGGCGCTCTTACCACCGATGAAACAGGCTCTTTGCTCGAGGAAATCCTGATACAGCGACGAATCGAACTCTGGGGCGAATATGGTCGTATCTACGACATCAAACGATTGAAACAGGGATTTACGCGTACTGCAGCAATGGGTTGGCCCGCAGCAGCATTAATTGAAGGACGCGATACGCAAAACCCTGAAACTTATGCATGGGTGCTTACTATTCCTCAATCGGAGTTTGACGGTAATTCGAGCCTCGACCCCAACAAGGATCAAAATCCGGTAGGCGACAGGTAAAATGGTTAATAATTATGATAAAAATATGAGATTATATGAAAAAGATTAATATTTATACAGGATTGATATGTAGTTGTATGTTCCTGTTTTTAATGACGTCATGTGACCAGAAAAACGCAGGCGAACAATACACTTTCGCAAATGAAGGCGTGACTTTTCTTGCTTCGCGAAGTTCGATTATGGCACAGCCTTCCGAAACAACCGCAACGTTCAAAATTGTTCGCGGTAATTTAAACGGACGATTGGAACTCCCTGTTACAGCAAGTTACGATCAGGATATTTTCACAATTCCGTCAACAGTCGTTTTCGAAGATGGCGCGGGCGAAGCTTCACTGTCAATACCGTTGGATAAAACGATACTTGGAGTAACTTATTCGATTGCATTGTCTTTCGATTCGATAAGATCGTCTCTTTTCGGATATTTCAAAACAACCCTCAGCATTATGAGGGATTATAACTGGGTTTCCGCAGGCGTTGCAGAGATGTATTCCAGTTGGGCGGGAAATTCCGAAGGCATAGATGTAAAAATCGAATATGCCGACGGTACAAATCCGGGCAGGTATCGTTTGGTCAGTCCTTACTATGCCCTCGAACCGGCGTATGCAAGCGCGGGATCTCATCTTGTATTCGAGTTGGACGCTAATCATAACGCGTTGAATTTCCCCGACCAGCAAAAAATCGGAGAACTGTATGATGGTACTTACGATATTTATATCTTTTCGTCGGAAGATGGAGATACTTTTACCAACGATGGAAATAAATTTACTATTTTAGGCTCATTTTATGTAAGTATCGGAGGATGGGGACAAATGCCCGAAGTCTTTATCTGGAAAGACGGCTATCCCGGAGATGAATAATAAATGAACTTGACAGATTTTATTAAATAAAAAATCGAAAAACGTTGCCGGATTCTCCGGCGACGTTTTTTTAGATTATTCCGCCATAAGATTACAGCCTCTGATATCGCTTTCGTCGAAGCGACCGATTATTTCGAAACTTTTGTCGTCGTGTATCAGACCTAAATCCTGCGTTTCGATAAATGAACATGAGTAGATATTTGCCAGGTCAATGATATTGACCCCTCCTACGGTTTTTGGCGGCGCTTTCCGGAAAGGGTCTTTCGGGTCGCGAATAATTATTTTCATCCATGGCGGCGTCATGTATATGCCCTTACCTGTCGAATATGCCTGCGAAAGCAACTCCGTCATTCCGTATTCGGAAAAAACCCTGTCCACGCCAAATCCCGAACATATTATGCTGTGTAACTCATCTCTTGTTATTTCTTCGCGGCGACCTTTCATCCCACCCGTTTCCATGACCATCAATTCGGGAAAATCGACAGAAAATTTCTCTACAAAGTCCAGCAATGCAAAGCTTACGCCGATGAGTAAAGCCGGAGTTTTGTTTTTTTTCAATATCAGCAAAGTATCAAACAGTTCCTTGTGATTGTTCAGGAAAAATCCCGACAACGGATTACCCGAATCGTCAATCAATCCCTGCGCCATGGTTATCAACGACGAGCCTTGCCGTTCGAGATACGAAGGCAGCAAAGCCAGAATAGCATACTTCGACACATCTCCGAAAAAGTAACGGAATCCGGCGGAATAACTTATCCTGTATATATTTGCATCGGCGACATAATGCCTGCTGACGTCCGTTCCACCTGTCCCGCTACTCGTGAACACAACATCCGGTTCACGATTCGAAGCATAAACTTTTTTAGTTTTAAAAAACCTGACAGGCAAAAAAGGAATATCATCAACAGTTGAAACTTCCACGCCCAGCAACTCGACATATTTCCGGTAAACAGCGCAATTGTCGAACTGAAACCTGAAACAGTCGAGAATAAGGCTGTCGTCAATCGTGGTGATATTGGGATTTATAATATTGTCAATCGTCATTTTACAGCGTTTTAAAAGTTGAAATATGTATTGTTACTCCTACGGCTACGCATCCCAACAGGATTTTGAGCCATACGGCGTCGGCAAAAAAGATAATCGACAGCATAATAGTCGTCCACAAAAGCGACAGCACATAGATTTTTATAGATTTCCTGATACCTTTGTTTTGTTGATATTCGGTAATATATTTACCGACTAAACGATTGGCAAGTAACTTTTTCAGCAGACGTCTTGAGCTTTTGGCATAACATATCGTCGTCAACAGCAGGAAAGGCGTAGTCGGCAACAAAGGGAGAAATATCCCGAGAATACCAAGTCCAAGGAATATGCTTCCTAAAGTCACCAAAAATATTTTTTTCAATTTCACAAACATAATCAACAATATAAAGTCATAATCGCTTTTCAAATTCGGGTGCAAAAGTACGAATAATTTTGGTCCGCGAATTTTTTTGGTCCGCGAATTACGCGAATTAACGCGAATTTTTTTTGTAATTCGCGTAATTCGCGGACCAAATTGTATAGTTCGCGGACAATTCGCGGACAAATCAGTAGAAAATAAATCGTTGTTAATCAAAAAGATTTTATTGAAATATGTTTATCGTAACAAAATTGTAATAGAAATTGGAAATAAAGGTTTACCTTTGCGGCAAAAATAATACAAGATGCTTGTAAACCATCAAATAAAAATTTTTGCCGGGAGAGGCAGTAAATATCTGGCAGAGAATATAGCCAGAAGTTATGGAATCGAACTTGGAGTTTCGTCAGTAATGGAATTTAGCGATGGCGAGTTTCAACCTTCGTACGATGAAAGTGTTCGCGGAGCGACGGTGTTTATCATACAATCCTCATTCCCACCGAGCGACAATTTAATGGAATTACTTCTTATGATAGACGCGGCACGGAGAGCGTCGGCGTATAAGATTGTGGCAGTCATGCCCTATTTCGGTTGGGCGCGTCAAGACCGAAAAGACAAACCGCGTTGCTCGATAGGTGCAAAACTCGTTGCCGACATTCTGGTTACGGCAGGCGTCGACAGGGTTATGACTTTAGATCTCCATGCCGACCAGATACAGGGATTTTTCTCTGTCCCGGTCGATCATGTTTTCGCAAGTTCGTTGTTTTTGCCTTTCATCCATAAGATGGGACTCGAAAATATGGCGATAGCGGCGCCGGATATGGGCGGAGCAAAAAGAGCGAGCGCTTATGCCAAAGCGATTGACTGTCCTGTGATTATTTGTCACAAGTCACGCGAGAAAGCCAACGTCGTCGGCGACATGACCGCTATCGGAGAAGTCGAAGGTAAAAACGTGATTGTGCTCGACGACATGATCGACACTGCCGGAACAATCACCAAAGCAGCTGATATGATGATGGAAAAGAAAGCGTTAAGCGTGAGAGCAATGGCAACGCATGCACTGTTTTCGGGACCCGCATACAAAAGAATACAGGATTCGGCTCTGGAGGAAGTCATTATAACCGATACTATTCCTCTGAGCGACAATCACAAAATCTGCGGAAGCAAAATCAAAATCCTGTCTGTCGCCGATTTGTTTGCCGACATCATACGCAAAGTTTTCAATTCCGAATCAATCAGCGGCACTTTTGTGATGTAGTTTTCCATGAAACAGATAAAGATAGGCTTGTACGGACGAAGTTCCGGAATTGACAATACCGGGAAATTAAAGACTTTGATTGAGATATTGCAAAAAAATGCAATCTTGTATGTATATGAGCCGTTTCTGGCGTATTTACAGGATAAATTCGGAGCTACGATTGAATGTGAACGCTTTACTTCGATAAAAGATATCGGCGACGATTTACTTTGCCTGCTTAGTGTGGGAGGCGACGGAACATTTCTCGAAGCCTCGCAATTATCTGTCGAACACGGTATTCCTATTCTCGGTCTGAATTTCGGACGCTTAGGGTTTCTTGCACAAGTGCCTGCCAACGAAATTGAACCGGCGCTTGAAAATCTGTTTGAACACAATTATACAATTGAGAAACGAAGCCTGATAAGCGTATATAACGGCGACACCGGCGATTTCATTTCCAACGCATTAAATGAAGTAACAATACAACGCAATAATCCGACAATGATTAAAACCACTGTCTGGGTGAACGACGAACTGTTGTCGTCGTACTGGTCGGACGGGATACTGATATCGACTCCCACAGGTTCGACAGCATATTCGCTAAGCGTGGGAGGTCCGCTGATGTTGCCCGACACTCACAATTTCATCATCACCCCGATTGCGCCGCACAATCTCAATATCCGCCCGATTGTGATTTCCGACACGTCAAAAATCCTCGCAAAAGTGACAACAAGGAAAGGAAACGTCGTTTTGAGCGTCGATAATAAGATGTTTGAAACGCTTTCAGGCACAAAAATAATAGTGAAAAAATCACAATCTGTGTTAAATTTTATAAAATTGAAAAATTACAATTTTTTTAAAACATTGCATACCAAGCTAAATTGGGGTATCGACATTCGTAATTAAGTTGTGAAATGTTAAAATTAATTTTGAGAGTGAATTACGAGCGGATATTTTGATTAATTTTGCCGTCAAAATAGTTTGAATTATGGTTAGGAAATATGTAATAATAGTTGTTTTCGTCATTGGATTTTCATCTGTTGTTTCGGCGCAAATCGAACGGAATAAGAACTCGATATTCAGAGTTGACAGGACAGAATTGGGGCTTGGTTTAGGCACAACGTTTTATTTCGGCGATTTTAACGAGTTCATGCCTTTTGTAGAACCTCGTTACTATGGCACGGTTTTACACAGGTTTTATTTTAATCTGCTATATGCTTTGCGAACAAGTATTTCGTTTGGCAATATTGCGGGAAATTCGAAAAACTACACAGGCGATATGCCTTTCTACGACCTCAAATATCCTTACGGAAGACCTGCGGTGTTTTTCAACAGAAATTTTATTGATTTCAATACGGGAGTAGAGTTTGGATTTCGTCCGTTTGAGCCTGTCGAACACCGGCTTAACCAACGGTTTGCGCCGTACGTCTTTCTTGGCGTCGGGGTTACGATTGCATACGCCGACCCGAATGCAAAATCGGAAGACGCCCGTTCGGCTTCTTCGTTATATCCGAGAATATACGGTACTAACGACAGTAACTCCGGTACTATCCAGGCTTTTAACATTCCCATCGGCATAGGATTCAAATATTCGCCATGGAAACGCTGGACAATAGGCGCCGAATGGCAGTTCAAAAAAACGTTCAGCGACGACATCGACCGTTTCAACAACGTCAAACCAAGCGATATAAACAACAACAAAGAAGGTTCGCTATTCATGAACACCGACTGGATATCGTTCTTTGGAGTGTCGATATCGTACCGTCTGGCTGTCAAAAGCAAATGCCCTTCACTGTTTCGATCCTCGCCTTCCCGAAGACTTTTCCAGGGAATCAACAGAGATTACGACCTGTATGATAACAATGGCGGCGGAAAGAAAAGGAAAAAATAACTTTCCGGCTTTTTCGTCCCATTTTGCCAACCGGCTGACAGGAATTGTTAACAATTACCTCAATGCTGATTTCAACGCCTTGTATCCGGCGACACTGATTTTCAGCCATTCGCCGTTTTTCAGCAGCGCCTGTTGATTTTGTTTGCCATACGATTCTATTGCTGAAATATATTCGACATTGACAATATACGACCTGTGAACTCTGATAAACAGACTTTTCGGAAGATGCGATTCGAAATACTTCATAGTCTGTTCTTTCAGATACTTTCCATCTTTGGAGATAATCATAACATAATCGCCTTCCGAACGAAAATAAACAATGTCGCTAACAGGAATGACCTTTATTGTCTGTCTGGTTTTCACCATAATACGTTCCAGAATTTCCGTATCGGCGGGTTCGTCCTGTCCGGATTCCGGTTTTGCGGACTGTTCCGGTTCAAGTTCCTGTTCGGGTTCTATTTCAAGTTTCTGTTCCTCTTCGAATTCCTGTTCTGGCTTTATTTCAAGATATTGCGCATCAATATAAAAATACAGAACAAATATCACATAAAACATCACGCCTTCAAGAGCTTTTACGGGTAAAGTCGAAACAAGAGCAATCGTTTCATTTTCTTCGAGAAAAACGTAATCGAGGAAATATCCTGTTCCTACTCCCAAAGCAACGATTATAAGTGCCAGTGTTCCATAACTGAGAAGCCTCGGTATGGGCATAAGTTTCTCGTATTTACCGTATTGCAACACAAGCCACGACATAACGCACAGTCCGGCAAACAATATCGAATGAAACAGGGCGTCGACAAACAATGTCCAAAACGAAACAGAAACAAGGCAAGACATTGCTGCTGCGTGTAATATGGCATACGACGCCCATATCACAGCATAGATGAATATTCGTATTCTGTTTTCTAATAACGGCATTATTAACTAATTATTTATTTCGATACCGCCGAAAACAGCCGAGCCTTTGATAATCAGTTTGCGTGAAGTATCTATTCCTTCGGTTATTCTGCGATTATCGTCGATTCCGCCCAACACCGATTCGATTTTTACTTCCAGAAGCCAGTTGTCGGGAACAAACAGTTCGACGCCGCCAAAAATCGCTTCGATATTCAAAATCGTCTCGCCTTCGGGCAAACGAGCCTTCCGCAAATTGAGTTCTATACCGCCGAAAATCGCCTGTACCGTACCGCCTTCAAATTCGGTGTCAACGACAATGTATTTCCCGTTGCCAAAAATGCTCGATTTTGTAAAATCCTCATCATGAGTGTATTTTTCTTCTTTCCAACAGTTTTTGCGGTTTTCAAAATTTCCTCTGAACCCCGCATGACAATGTTTATGCGTGTGCCATGGCTGATGATGCGATTTCGTAAACAGAGATATAATCAGAAGAATACCGCCGGCAATCAGCAACAGGGGCCAGTAAACAGATACAAAATTAGCAACATCGACGTCACGAAACGCCTCCGGAAATACTTTCGCAACTCTCGGAATAATAAAAAATATTCCTATACAGACCAATGAAAGCCCATGAAAATGAAATGTCTGTCGTTTGGCAATAGACACGACCCCGATGACAATCAATAACATTTGCCACGAAACAATGATTTTCTTAAAATCGTGCGGCAGTAATCCAATATTACCGGCAATCAGCAACCCGCCTAACAGGATTAATATGACGCCTGTAATCATTATAGGATGAAATCTTTTTATTTGTGTATTCATAATCACTTTTTTTTTACAAAGGTAAGAATGTTTTTTTATTCTCTAATAAAAAAATCGACAAACACATTATTTTTCACGATAAACGACACTTTTGAATCTGTCAATAAAAGTTTTTTATTACCTTTGCGCCCGCAAAATTGTATAAAATAAGTAGATTTGAATATGAATCAGAATTTATTTACCGAATTTCCATCTATAACGGCAGAACAGTGGAAAGAGGTGATTGTAAAAGATTTGAAAGGCGCCGACTACGACAAGAAATTAGTCTGGAAGACGCCCGAAGGTTTCAATGTTCGTCCGTTTTACAGCGCTGTAGATCTTGAAAATTTACAGCATTTAAAGTATGCTCCGGGAGTGTTTCCTTACGTCAGGGGCGTGCGGCGCGACAATGACTGGAAAGTGTCGCAGACCATCGAACCCGACAGCAGAGGCGTCGCCGTGGACAACAGCCTGATACTTTCAACTTTGATGAAAGGCGTCGATTCCATAACCTACAGAGTCAGAGGCGAAGGATTGTCGGACGAAGATTTCAGCGTCCTGACCAAAGACATTGCGTTTCCTTATATCGAAACCAATTTCAGACCCTGCTGTAAAGGAGCATTGAAGACTCTGCAACAGGTTGTCGCAAAGGTGAAAGCCGAAAATTGGGACGTCAACGCAATCGAAGGCGCTATCGACTACGACCCATTGCGAAGACTGACGCTCGAAGGCAATTTCTGTCAGGAAACCGCGTTCACTACCGCAAAATCGTTGATTGAGACGAGTAAAATTTTGCCGAAATATCGCGTCATTGGAGTCAGTCCGTATATCTATCACAATGCCGGTTCGACAATCGTTCAGGAACTTGCGTTCGGATTGGCTATGGGCAGCGAATATCTGTCGCAACTGAGCGATTTGGGATTGAGCGTCGATGAAACAGCCTCGCGGATACGGTTTACTTTCGCCGTGGGACCAAACTATTTCATGGAAATAGCGAAATTCAGGGCGGCACGTTTACTTTGGTCGCAAGTCGTTAAGAATTATGGCGGTTCGGATACGGCGGCGGGAATACGGCTGCACGCTGTAACCTCCGAATGGAATCAGACAATCTACGACCCATACGTCAATCTGTTGAGAAACACGACAGAAGCGATGTCGGCGGCGTTGGCAGGCGTTGATTCACTGGAAGTTACTCCGTTCAATACGCCGTACGCTCCGGTAGATGAATTTTCGAGACGCATAGCGCGAAACGCTCAACTGCTGTTGAAGGAAGAGGCTTATTTAGACCGTGTTACCGACCCTTCGGCAGGTTCGTACTATATCGAAAACCTGACCGCATCCATCACAAACGAAGCATGGAAACTCTTTGTCGAAATCGAAGAAAAAGGCGGATATATAGCCGCTCTGAAAGATGGTTTTATACAAAATCTTGTCAAAACCACAACCCAAAAGAAAGATTTGAACATCGCCACACGTCGCGATACCCTGCTCGGAACAAATCAGTATCCCAATTTCACCGAAAAGTTGGATAAAAAAATTCTCGACGAACAGGCGCACGTATCCTGCTGTTGCTGTGGTAATAAAGATGAAAAACACGACAGCGAAAAACTCGTCGAGCCAATCAGACTGTATCGTGGAGCGGAGGCGTTCGAAAAATTAAGGATGACAACTGAACGGCACGGCAAAACTCCTGTGGCGTTCATGCTGACTTACGGAAACCTGTCGATGTGCAGAGCGAGAGCGCAGTTTGCGTGCAATTTCTTTGCCGTTGCGGGCTTCGAAGTGCAGGATAACAACCGTTTTGCCGACATCAACGAAGGCGTTGAAGCTGCATTGAAAGCCGGCGCAAGTATCGTCGTGGCATGCAGTTCCGACGACGAATACGCTGAGGCTGTTCCCGTAATCAACGAAAAAATTGCAGGACGCGCTATTGTTGTAGTCGCCGGCGACCCCGCCTGTCGTCCCGATTTGGAAGCGAAAGGCATTAGTCATTTTATCAATATCAAATCCAACGTTTTGGAAACATTAAAACAGTATCAACAAGAATTAGGCATAATAAAGAAATGAGACCAAAATTTACAAATATATCGTTCGACAATCCGGCTCAGACTGCCGGATGTAGCTGTACTAAAACACAATCGGGATTCATGACGCCCGAACAGATTCACGTCAAAAACATTTACAGCGCCGAAGACCTCGAAGGGATGGAACATCTGAGCTACGCAGCCGGATTACCGCCATATCTGCGTGGTCCTTACAGTACTATGTACGTCATGCGTCCATGGACAGTCCGTCAGTATGCCGGATTTTCGACCGCCGAAGAATCAAACGCATTCTATCGCCGCAATCTGGCTGCCGGACAGAAAGGACTTTCCGTCGCTTTCGACCTTGCTACTCACCGCGGTTACGACGCTGATCATCCGCGCGTTGTCGGCGACGTCGGCAAAGCGGGCGTTTCGATTTGCAGCGTCGAAGACATGAAGATTCTTTTCAACCAGATTCCGTTAGACAAAATGTCGGTGTCGATGACCATGAACGGAGCCGTTTTGCCCGTTCTGGCGTTCTATATCGTTGCAGGTCTGGAACAGGGATGTACTCTGGAGCAACTGAGCGGGACTATCCAAAACGATATCCTGAAAGAATTTATGGTGCGTAACACGTATATTTATCCGCCGGAGTTTTCGATGCGGATAATCGGGGATATCTTTGCGTACACCGCACGGAATATGCCGAAATTCAATTCAATATCCATTTCGGGCTATCACATGCAGGAAGCAGGCGCAACTTGCGATATCGAAATGGCTTACACGCTCGCCGATGGACTCGAATATCTGCGTACCGGCGTCAATGCGGGCATGACTGTCGATGAATTTGCTCCCCGTCTGTCGTTCTTTTGGGCTGTGGGAATGAATCATTTCATGGAAATAGCGAAAATGAGAGCGGCTCGTATGCTTTGGGCTAAAATCGTCAAGACATTTGAGCCGAAAAATCCGAAATCAATGTCGTTACGTACTCACTCCCAGACTTCCGGATGGAGTTTGACCGAACAGGATCCGTTCAACAACGTTGCCCGTACATGTATCGAGGCAATGGCTGCCGCTCTGGGTCACACTCAATCGCTCCACACCAACGCTCTCGACGAGGCTATCGCTTTGCCGACGGATTTCTCCGCCCGTATCGCTCGTAACACGCAGATATATTTGCAGGAAGAAACAAATATCTGTCGTTCGGTTGACCCCTGGGCGGGTTCGTACTATGTCGAAAGCCTGACCAGGGCGCTTGCGCAACGCGGTTGGGAGCATATTCAAGAAATCGAAAAACTCGGCGGTATGGCGAAGGCTATCGAAACGGGTATTCCGAAACTCCGTATCGAAGAGGCTGCCGCACGGAAACAGGCGCGTATTGATTCGGGTCAGGATACTATCATCGGTATCAACAAGTACCGTCTCGAAAAGGAAGATCCCATCGACATTCTCGACGTGGATAATACTGCTGTGCGTGAAGCGCAGATCAAACGTCTGCAAGAGTTGAAAGCAAATCGCAACGAAGCAGAAGTACAAGCCGCTTTGTCGGCTATAACAAAGGCAGTTGAAACGAAATCGGGAAACCTGTTGGAGTTGGCGGTTACCGCAGCTCAAAAACGCGCTTCTCTGGGTGAAATTTCAGATGCCTGTGAAAAAATTGTAGGTCGTTATCAAGCCGTTATACGTATGAACTCAGGAATATATTCAGCAGAATCGAAAAACGATTCAAACTTCGAAAAAGCTCGCAATATGGCTGCCGAATTTGCTAAAAAAGAAGGACGTCAGCCGCGTATCATGATTGCCAAATTAGGACAGGACGGTCATGACAGGGGCGCAAAAGTCGTCGCAACAGGTTACGCCGACATTGGTTTTGACGTCGATATGGGACCGCTGTTCCAGACGCCCGCCGAAGCTGCTAAACAGGCAGTCGAAAACGACGTGCATGTAGTAGGCGTATCGTCGCTCGCCGCCGGTCATAAAACTCTGGTTCCACAGATTTTAAGTGAATTGAAAAAACTTGGACGCGAGGATATTTTGGTTATCGTCGGCGGAGTGATTCCGGCACAGGACTATCAGTTCCTTTACGAATCGGGCGCCGCAGCAATATTCGGTCCCGGCACGCCGGTATCAACTGCAGCAGTCAAAATGCTGGAGTTACTGCTGGCAGAGTAGATTTTAATGTATGCTTTTTTATATGAAGAAGTTATTCGTAACAGTTATTGCATTTTTTGCATTAACTCAGGTTTTGTTTGCGCAGGATATTGTTTTTGCCCAAAATGACAAGGTCATTAATGCCAGTTTTGGATTTGGAAATACCATTTATAACGGAAGCGGGTGGAAAACAGCTTTTCCTTCGGTTCTGTTATCCGGAGAATATGGTATAATTGACGGACTGATTGATGGAAAAGCGTCAATAGGCGCAGGCGTGGATTTAGGTTATGCCGGAATGAAATACAATGTTAATTCATCTTTCCACAAATATTCCAGTCTGATACTCGGAGCAAGAGGCTCTTTTCATTATCAATTTATTGATAAGCTGGATTCTTATACAGGACTGCTGACCGGTTACAATATTGTTTCGGGTAACAGCGACTATGCCATAAGCGAATTTGTGTGGAGATGTTATGTGGGAGTGCGTTACTATTTGACGAATAATTTTGCTCTTATGTCGGAAATAGACAATGTCTTTCTGTTTAGTGTAGGCGTCGCATATAAATTCTGACAGGTGTAAAGGTGTCTAACAGTCATTTGCGTAAGATGGTCTTGCCACTTTGAGCAAGATGGTCTCGCCACTTTGATATTGCTTAACAAACAGTGCAGAGAACGATCCGTCATTGCGGGCTTGACCCGCAATCCCCTTTGTGCAGAGGATTCTGAAACAAGTTCAGAATGACGGACTGTTTTTTTCGAGTTTGGACGTCGAAGCGGAAAGGTCTTTACATGTTTATACTTTAATTCGCATACCCATTTTTTTGCAGGTATTCAAAAAACAATTACCTTTGCGTCGATATTTGTAAATTTTAAAATGTTTGTATATGAAAAAGTTTGACACATTAATTAACAGAGTGACGGTTAAGATTTTTACGATTATAGTAGTCGTATTTATAAACAGCTGTGCAGGAGGGCAATCGAAAAGTTTCGAAACCTCCGATAAATTTTCTCTTTTATGGGAAGTCACGGGTAACGGCATACAAAAGCCTTCGTATTTGTATGGCACGATACATATCTATGATTCAACAATTTTCAAGATTCCGCAGGAAGTTTACACAGCCGTCGATCTGTGTGATAATTTTGCTTTGGAAGTCGATTTAAATGATATCGATCAAAGCAAACTGTTACAACGAATTATGATAAGCGACCCCGACAGTACTCTCGACAAACTGCTTGAACCTGACGTATATTCTGCAATACATGAGATTCCGTTCATCAAAATGATGGGAGAAGCGATAAACATGATGAAACCGTTTTATATTCAGCAATATATCTTAATCGAAAATCCTTTGACGATGCAGTCTGTCGAATTGAGTTTGAACAGTTATGCAAACAGTAAATCCAAAAATATATTGGGAATAGAGACTATCGACGAACAGCTTAACATGATTGACGCCATTTCGTTATATGAACAGGCTCAGGAAATTAAGGATATATACGACTATTGTAAACGTGAAAATCTCGGATTTGCCGAAGCGGGTAAAAAGATATTCACTACTTTACAGATTACTTATAAAGATCAGGATTTTGAGAAGCTTGTCAATCTTGAAGACGAATTTAAAATGACGTCAAATTCGTCCGTTTCCGATTCGACGATTATCGGGTCGCGAAACATCAATATGGCAAACAGGATTGACGATTTCATCAAACAGGATAAAACTCTGTTTGTTGCGGTCGGCGCTCTGCATCTTCCCGATTATAAAAACTTGCGCGGAGTAGTCGCTCTTTTGAAAGAAAAAGGATATAACCTGCGTCCTGTTTTGATAGATTTAACAAAGTGATTAAAATATTTGCCCATGAAAGTATTGATCGTTGAAGACGAAACAGTTGCGTACACAAATCTGAAAAAAATCATTTCCGAAATCAATCCGGAAATCGAAGTCATCGGCAATACGGAGAGTATAAAACAAACTGTCAATAAGTTGCAGGAAACGTCGAATTTACCCGACCTGATTTTCATGGATATACATCTTTCGGACGGCTCGGCGTTCAATATTTTCAATTTGATTACGGTCGAAATTCCCATCGTTTTCACCACCGCTTACGACGAATATGCTATCGAAGCGTTCAAAGTCAACAGCATCGACTATCTGCTGAAACCCATAGAAGTTGAAGAAGTCCGGCGGGCTTTGGATAAGTTCAAGAGATTAAATAAACAAGATATTGCGCAGTATTTGAATGTGTTATCTCAACTGATGCCGCCGCAGGATAAGTATCCCGAAAAAATACTTGTCCCCATACACGATAAGCTTATCCCTGTTTCATTAGACAGTATATCATGTTTTTATACTACCGACGAAAAAACTGTGGTAATTCTGAAAAGCGGGAAAAATTATCCATATAAAAAAACGCTCGACAGCATAATACAGACGTTGAATCCGAAATATTTTCTGCGTGTCAATAAGCAACACATTGTATCCAAAAAAAGTATCGTCAATATCACAATCTGGTTCGACAGCCGCCTGCTGATAACGCTTGATACGGAAACTCCCGAACGTATTTTTGTTAGTAAAAACAAAGCCGCCGAATTTAAACAATGGATGACTTTGTGAGTTAAGAACTAAGAGTTAAGAACTAAGAGTTGGGAGTTATAAAAGTTAAAAGTTAAGAATAATTAAAATTTATAGATATGAATAAAATAATCACCATTTTATACGGATGTATGCGTTATATTTTTACAGTCTTATTGTTGATCCTCGTATTCGCCTGCGGCACAAAGCAAAAGCATAACAAACCGATAGGCGAGTGCGAGGTTTACAAGCCCAAGTATGCTCAGGGATTTTCGTTGTATCGCGTCGGTGACACGACTGTCCTAAAAGTTACTGATCCATGGCAGTTTGCTTCGGATGTGGAATTTAATTACTTTCTCACTCCCAATGCTTCGCCGGATGCGCTTAACGAGATAAAAATCCCTGTAACAAAGGCTGTTTGCATGTCCACAACGCATGTGGCTTTTATTTCTGCCTTAGACAGGACGTTTTCGATATCGGGTGTGTCGGGACTTAGACATGTGTCTGATTCTGCTGTAATTGCAATGGGCAAAGAAAATAAAATCGTAGATATCGGTTACGATACAAATCTGTCGTACGAACTTGTTTTTTCCCTGATGCCCGACGTTGTGTTTGCATACGGAGTAAAAGGAGAATTTTCCGCTATCGAAAAAAAGTTGAACGAATTGGGCATAAAAGTCGTGTACTTTGGCGAATATATGGAAGATACTCCTCTGGGTAAAGCCGAATGGATAGTAGCGATGTCGGCATTTTTCAATGAACAGCAACGTGCTGCAGAGATTTTTGAGCAGATAGAAGCACACTACATCAACACGGCGAAATTGCTGAACGATATCGACTACAAACCCAAAGTGATGTTTAACGTGCCATACAAAGACACGTGGTATCTGCCTGGAACAAAGAGTTATATGGTGAAATTCGTCACTGACGCCGGCGCAGAATACATCTATCCCGAAAACGAAGGACGTAACAGCCTGCCTATGAGCATCGAAAAGGCATACAGCATTGCTCAAAACGCCGATTTATGGCTCATCGGAAATTCGTCGAAATCGCTTGCAGACTTGAAAAACATCGACCCGAGAATGTCCGAAATCCCGGCGTTCGAAAACAAAAAAATTTACAACAGCAATCTGCGTGCAAACGACTATGGCGACGATTTTTGGGAATCGGGAATAGTCAAGCCGGATATCATTCTAAAAGATTTAATTAAAATATTTCATCCGGAACTTTTGCCCAAACATAATTTATACTATTACAGACACTTAGAGTGATTGAAAATAGTATTGTATTTATTCTTCTTTTGAAACGCTTTGAATCGCGTTTTGCACATCTTCAACATTTTCTTCGGATTTCTCTTCGCTTTTGCTTACCTGTATGACCGCCGCAATCGAATCTTTTTCACGCAATTTGATTAGTCTGACGCCCTGAGTTGCTCGTTTCAAGACGCTTATCTCCGAAACAGCCGACCGTATTGTCAATCCCGACTTGTTGATTATCATCAGGTCGTTTTCGTCGTTGACATTCTTTATTGCAATTAATTTTCCGGTTTTTTCGGTGATATTCAAAGTTTTCACACCTTTTCCTCCACGTTTTGTCATTCGATAATCTTCGAGTTCCGAACGTTTTCCGTATCCATTTTCGGAAACGACTAATATTTGAGCGCTTTGATTCTGTACGCAAACCATTCCGATTACTTCATCAGTGTCGCCGATTGTCATTCCCCGCACTCCGGCTCCTGTACGTCCAATAGGTCTGACGTCGGATTCGTTGAATCTTACGGCTTTACCTTCACGCGCCGCCATAATGATTTCGTTCGAACCGTTAGTAAGACTGGCTTCTAAAAGTTCGTCGTTATCCCTGATTGTGATAGCGTTAACGCCCGTTACACGAGGACGCGAATACTCCGCAAGACGGGTTTTCTTGACAGTCGCACGTTTTGTACACAATACAATATAATTATTGTTGATATACTCTTCGTCGGCAAGAGTTTTGACGTTGATGTACGCCATGACTTTGTCCTCCGGTTCGAGGTTTATTACATTCTGAATAGCACGACCTTTCGAGGTTTTCGAGCCTTCGGGAACTTCGTAAACTTTCAGCCAGTAACAGCGTCCTTTTTTGGTGAAAAACAGCATGGTACTGTGCATGTTAGCCACGTAGATATGTTCGATAAAATCGTCATCGCGCGTGGTGCTTCCTTTCGAGCCGATTCCTCCACGACTTTGTAAACGGTATTCGTTGAGCAGCGTACGCTTGATATATCCTAAGTGCGAGATTGTTATGACAACGTCTTCGTCGGCGTAAAAATCTTCGGGATTAAATTCTTCGGCAGTGAGGACGATGTCGGTACGGCGCTCGTCTCCGTATTTTGCTTTTACTTCGGCGATTTCGTCTTTGATGATTTGCATTTGCAGACTTTCGTCGGCGAGTATTGCTTGTAACCTGTCAATCAATGCCATCAGTTCGGCGTGTTCTGCTTTGATTTTGTCTCTTTCGAGTCCGGTGAGTTGCCTCAACCGCATTTCGATAATCGCAGATGCCTGAGGCTCTGAAAGATTAAACTGCTCCATCAGTCCGGTACGCGCTTCGTTCGGAGTTGACGACGCCCGGATAAGAGCGATTACAGCGTCGAGATTGTCTAATGCAATCAACAATCCTTCAAGTATGTGCGCACGTTTTTCGGCTTGTTCGAGTTCGAATTGCGTCCGTCGGACTACAACTTCGTGACGATGCCGCACAAAATACTTAATCAACTGTCGGAGATTGAGTTGCCTCGGACGACCATCGACAAGCGCAATGTTGTTGACCGGAAAACTCGACTGCAATTGCGTGTGCTTGAAAAGATTGTTTAAAACGACATTAGCTACCGCTTCGTGTTTGACTTTCACAACTATACGCAATCCGTTACGGTCGCTTTCGTCGTTGACGTACGATATGCCTTCTATCTTCTTTTCGTTGACAAGTTCGGCAATATATTCTATCAGTGTCTTTTTGTTGACCTGATACGGTATCTCTGTGATAACGATGGTTTCACGTCCGTTGTCGGCGATTTCGATGTCGGTTTTCGCTCTGACAACTACTCTTCCGCGTCCGGTTTCGTAGGCGTCTTTAATTCCCTGTACTCCGTATATCGTGCCTCCTGTCGGGAAATCGGGTCCTTTGACGTAGTGCATCAACTCATCGACAGTGATTTCTTTGTTGTTGATATACGCAGTTATAGCGTCGCATATTTCTCTGAGATTGTGCGGCGGCATATTTGTCGCCATTCCTACGGCTATTCCCGATGTTCCGTTGACGAGCAAGGTCGGGATTTTTGTCGCAAGTACAACAGGTTCTGTATATTCTTCGCTATAGTTGGGGACAAAATTGACTGTGTTTTTGTCCAAATCGGCGAGTATGTCTTCGGAGATTTTTTTTAGACGCGCTTCGGTGTAACGCATTGCTGCTGCGGAATCTCCGTCCATCGAGCCGAAGTTGCCCTGACCGTCCACAAGCATATAACGCAAACTCCATGGCTGCGCCATACGAACAAGCGCCTCATAAAGAGAAGAGTCGCCGTGCGGGTGATATTTTCCCATAACGTCTCCTACGATACGCGCACATTTCTTATACGGAGTGCCGGCATATACGCCCATCTCGCCCATACCGTACAATATACGGCGGTGAACGGGTTTCATTCCGTCACGTACATCGGGCAACGCCCTTGATACAATTACTGACATCGAATAGTCAATATACGATGTCTTCATCTCCTCTTCGATATTAATCTTAATAATTCTTTCGTTCTTTTCTTCCATTACAATTATCTATTATCCAAACTATTATGTCTGGTTCATTGTCGTTTATTACCGCTTAAAAGCGCGCTAAATTACTAAATTTATCGCAAATAAATGATTTTTTTTTCATAACACCAATATAATCGCTCCCGCAGCAATCAAAAATCCGCCCAAAACTGTTTTCAAATCCATAGTTTCGTGCAGGAAAATAAAAGACAGTATCATGACAAAAACAACGCTCAACTTGTCAATCGGAGCAACTTTCGATACGTTTCCGGTTTCAAGCGCTTTAAAGTAAAATATCCACGAAAGCCCGGTAGCCACACCGGAAAATATCAGAAATATCAGATTGGTCTTATTCAATTCCCTGATTTCTTTTATTTGCCCGCTAAACAAAACAATCCCCCAAGTAATGAGCAATATAACGACTGTCCGAACAGCCGTCGCAGTATTGCCGCTGATGCCTTTTACTCCAATTTTAGCCAATATGGCAGTAAGCGCCGCAAATATAGCCGATAAAATTGCATACCATTTCCACATAATATTTCAAAACAAATTAAATTCACGGCGCAAAATTAATAAAAATCAATTATATGTAAAATAAAAAAATACCCCGTGTTGATGAAACTCGGGGTATTTAGCTTTGTAGCTTTTTAGTTTTTAACTAATAAAACAGGTCCCAGCAAACCGGATTGTTGCAATGGAATGTTTGTTTTATTTAGTCTCTCTGTTTTCACTATTCTGTTTTCGGGAGGGAGTTGGAGGTCGCCGATGATGCGGTTTGCCCAATTGTTGACTACTTCGATTTCGACGGAATTTTCTCCGGTTTTCAGTTGCGAAGTCACATCGACACGATAGGGCGTTGTCCATACTCCGCCGACGTATTGGTCGTTGATTTTCACTTTCGCCATCACGCTGACCTTTCCGAGGTCGAGATACAGTTTCTTATTTGCGGGTTTTTCGGCGAGGGTTAATTTGGTCTTATAGACCGCCGTTCCCGAATAATAACGGATTTGTTCGTTTTCGTGTTTCGACCAGTCGATCAGTTTGTCGAAAGTTACAGTTCCGGATGGACCGCGTTTAACTGCGTCCGATTCGAAAGTTACTTCCCAGGGCGAATTTATTTCTACGACAGTTTCCGTTTCGGGGAAATTGGCGTTATGCAAAACGTGTGAACTCGTTGAACTGCCTTTCTTTCGGAAAACAACGAAAGCGCTTTCGAGCGATTCTAATTGTATCGGAACGATAGTCATTTCGCCGGCTTGTTCGAACGCCGGCAAAGGACGAATATTTCCCGACACGGCGTCCCATAATTCGGGTTGCATATCCTTCACTCGGAAAGTGATAGAGGTTTTCACCCGTTCTTCGCTCTGGTTAGTGATGAAGTAGATATCCTTGCCATCGACATTTCGGTGATTATACAGCAATGGCGTTTTGTCTTCGAAACGACAGTCGGGGGCTAATTTCAACAAGTCGAAAACATCCTGCATCGACACGCCGGTCAATATCGTTCCTTTCCCGTAACTACGCTGTTTCACCGACAGGTCGCCCCACATCTTTTGCGCTAAAGACTTCACCTGTTCGTCTGCTTCGGGATAACCTTTCATACTTGGCGAACGGCTTGGCGGAGGTCCCAGTATAACAGCGCCTTCGGAAACCAACTGTTCGATTTTCTGCAACACTTCTGGACGCATCGTTTCCAACTCAGGCAACACCAGTACGCTGTACGAAGTTCCGTGAGGCAAAGTCAGTTTACCGTCTTTTACCGACAAATCGCGTATAATCACTTCGGCATTGATATAATCGAAACTGTAACCACGCGGGATTTCGGGATTGCGCACTCCGGTCATTTTCGGGGCGTCTTCGCCGATGAAATACGCTACATCGGCAACGTTCAGTCCCTGTTGCAGCATGAAATTGCACCGTCTAAGATAAAGAGTAAACAGGTCGATATGATTGAACCATGTGTTTTTACGGTTAAATTCATTTCCGAACCATTCGTCGATTCCGGGATAACAGTCTTCGTAAGCCTGCTGGATGTAAACGTGCAACAAAGTAGTGTTGACTCCTTCGGTAAACGACCAGTCACCACGACGTTTCAGGACGGCGGGATAACGACGGTAGGCGTTTCCGCTGCTAGTGAACGATTCTGCCCAAACTCTTGTCTTTCCGTAAATATGGGCGCACGACGAAGCTGCGCGGTTTTCGATATCACCGAGATCGCCTTCGCTCCAAAATTCACCGCCGACCTCGTCGGATTGACCGCCATACTGCAAAAATTCGCCCGGGAATCCCCAGTGACCGTAATTTTCGAGCCAGGTTTTAAGACCGTGTTTATGACAGATTTCGCTTAATCCGCCGACATAATCGTAAGAAACCTTGTCGGCAACCATTCGACGAACGTCCCATAAAAAACGGTCGGACAGGTCGGGACTGCCAATCACATGTCCGTTGAAAACAGGAAGATATGGAAGCGCATCGTAACCATAACGCTCTTTAAATGCCTCGAAAAATTCGTCGGTAAAATTCTGACCGCCGGTTTCGTAACTGTCCTGAACAGCGAATTTCCAGGACTTGCGGTCTTCTGCCGGCACTCGTTTGATGATTTCCCCGAGAAAAGCGTCGAAATGTGCGGTAACATGTTTTTTGCTCATCTTATCGACCTCAGGACCTGTGCCTTCCAGCGATGCGGGAGAGTTTGTTACTCCGGTCGAACGCATTCCTGTACGCATAATTATCCATTCACCTTCGGGAACATTCCACGAAAGCGTTCCGTCGGCAGACATATTTTTCGAAATATCCTGCACCTGCGCGGGTTTTGCTATCAACGCCGCTGCATCGGACTGAACCTCCGGCTGTTTATCCCAAAGATAATCGTGCCAGTAAGGAAGTGGAGTCTGAAACATTTTTGCCAGCGATTTTTCAGGATAACGTTCCATAACAGGTGTAGTCGAGAGAATTATGTCGCTGAGACGAAAGCCGTTCGTCTTGCGAAAAGCGATACGGTATTCCGGCGATGTAACCTCCGGAAACGCCACAACAATAGGAGAATACGGATAAAATCCTACTTGGAGAGATGCGTTTGTACGGTTGATAACAAACTGTTTAACAGTTTTAAATTCCGCTCCGTCTTTTGCCTGCAACTCGGCTTCGGCGTAAGCGTACTCGGAAATCTGCAACTCCAGACTGCGCGCCGTACTTGCTTTCGGTAAACTCAGTCCGATATACGATTCTCCTTTCGGAATAACATATTTTCCAACAGATTCCGACGATTTAGCCGCCAAAATTTTGTTGTCGGAAAATGTTGCTTTCGCTCCGGGCGTTTCGAACAGATTTTGTTTGTAATCGCCGGACACAGGAAATGCGATGACTTTCACGTCCTGAAAGTCGGAAGTCTCTCCAACTATTTCGGGGATT
>JAISXV010000027.1 GCA_031270335.1 Prevotellaceae bacterium
GATATTTACATGCAACGCAGTCATTTATATCCCGATGTTCCTTACGAATGGGTTTGGGAAGTCAAATATATCGCCAAACAGGAAGCAACCGACAATGTGTTGGAAACAAAACGCAAAGAAGCGCGTGTTCAACTCGAAAAATACCGCGACTCGGCGATGTTCACCGATCGTCCCGATATCCGGTATCTTTCGTTGATTTTTATCGGTAAAGACAAATACGAAATAGAAGAAATATGATTAAGATTAACAAAAAATATTTGCATGACAACAAAAATTAAAATTAAGTGTAGCAACACAAATACAATACACGAATATTCTGCGGGAACTACTCTGTATGATGTTTATAACGACCTCAAGCCTCAACTGTCGTCGTCTGTTTTGGCTGCGATAGTAAATAACGAACTGAAAGAGTTGTCGTATGAATTGTATAATCCCAAGATCGTGGAATTTATCGACATCAGTCATCCCGACGGAATGAGGACGTATATCCGTTCGTTGACTTTTTTGTTGCAGGTAGCGGTGAAACGTGTTTTGCCGAATCACAGGCTTTCCGTACAACATTCAGTATCAAAAGGACTTTACTGCGAAGTTACAAACGGAAAACAGATGCTGGATATTTCCGAAATCAACGAACTCGAGGCTTATATGAAAGACTTGATAACGAAAGATCTGAAATTTTTCAAAACAAAGATACCGACATCCGAAGCGATAGAACTGTTTCGTAGTAACGGCTACAGAGAAAAGGCTTTGTTGCAGGAAACCAGAGGGAAATTTTTCACATCGGTATATTGGTTAAACGATGTTCCCGACCATTTCTACGGACCTCTGGTTCATTCTACCGGGTGCTTAAAGAAATTCGGATTAAGCGCATATTACCAGGGAGTTTTGCTGATGTTTCCGAAGCCCGGCAACCCCGGCGTTTTACAGGAATATGTCATCCAGAACAAAATGCTGCAAATATTTCGCGAACATAAGGAATGGAACGAAATATTAGGCGCCAAATCAATCGGTAACATCAACAAGGACATACAGAGCGGACGCGCTACAAATCTGATTCAGATAGCCGAAGCCCTTCACGAAAAGAAATATGCCCGCATAGCCGATAAAATCGTAGAAAAAAAATCGCAAGTCGTTTTTATTTCAGGACCTTCGTCGAGCGGAAAGACGACTTCGGCAAAACGTATCGCCATACAGTTGCAGGTGGCGAAAAAACGTCCGCATATTATTGAACTCGACAACTATTTTGTCGACAGGAACAATACTCCGAAAGACGAAAACGGCGAATACGATTTCGAATCTCTCCATGCAATAGATATCGAACTGTTTAATTTGCACTTAAACGACCTGCTCGAAGGAAAAGAAGTCAATATACCACGTTTTGACTTCATTTCGGGAACACGCAAATTTTTCGATAACGACAGAATCAAAATGAATGAAAACGACATACTTATCATCGAAGGAATACATGGCTTGAACCCCGAACTGATAACTGTTTCCGAAGACCGGATTTTCAGGATATACGCCTCGGCGCTTACTTCGGTGTCGGTGGACGAAAACAACAGAATCCCAACCACCGACAACCGGCTTATCCGCCGGATTGTCCGTGACGCTGCAACTCGCGGATATTCAGCCACCGACACAATACGACGTTGGCAAAGTGTGCGCAGAGGCGAAGACCGCAATATTTTCCCATATCAGGAAAACGCAGATATAATGTTCAATTCTTCATTGATTTACGAATTGTGCATACTGCGGAAATATGTCGAACCTCTTTTACGGAAAGTTCCTCCTTCGGCGCCCGAACATGTTGAGGCGTTGCGATTACTTAAATTCATCGGTTATTTCGAAAATATTGACGTCAAAGACGAGGAAACCATACCTCCGACATCGGTTCTCCGGGAATTTATCGGAAAAAGCAGTTTTATTTATTGATTATCATAATGATTATAAAGGAATGGTTTGTCTTTTTCAGCTCCGAGCGATTGGGTATCACCGCTTTGATTGTCATTTTGCTGTTTGTCATCATTCTTCCCCGATTTTTCAGGAACGATGAAATTGCCGCCGAAGACGTGGAACGTCTCAAAAAGGAAATGGATGTTTTTCTTGCCGAAATGGAAAAACAATCGGTCAAAAGCAAACATGATACGGTTTTCATGTTCGACCCGAATGTGATAGATTCCGCTTCGCTGGTTCTCCTGGGTTTTTCGCCGCGACAGGCAAAAAGTATTGTCAATTACCGGAATAAAGGCGGAAAGTTCTACAATAAAGAAAGTTTCGGCAAATCGTTTGTCGTATCCGACGAGATGTTTACGCGTTTATACTACTATATCAATATTAAAGAAACGCCCAAAAAGGAAAAAGTTGCTGGAAAAGCCGTCGAACCGAAGGAAAATAAAGCTGTTGCGGAAGTTACAACAGCTAAAGAATCAAACAGTACCGCTAAAAAGATATACACCGTAGAACTCAACAGCGCCGATTTCGACGAATTACAAAAGTATCACGGTATAGGAGAGTATTATGCAAAGAAAATTGTCGAATATCGCGACAAACTCGGCGGATTCTACAAGCCGGAACAACTTATGGAAATCAGAGGAATAGATTCTGTGCGGTTCGAAATGTTCCGCAACCAGATTCTTATCGACACTTCGCGTATCAGGCGTATAAAAATCAATACCGTCGCCGAAAACGAACTCGCTAAACATCCGTACATCAACAATTTCACAGCAAAAGCCATAATCAGATTCCGCAAATTCAAGGGAACAATAACCTCCGCCAACGAAATGCTTAAAGAAAAGGTGATTACCGAACGACAGGCAGAAAAAATCGCTGTGTATTTTGAATATTGATTTGGACTAAAAAAATGAAAAGGTAGGCGAGGAGCCTACTTTTGAATAATCTGTTAATCAATATTCAGCGTGAGCCTTGCGATTTTAATTTCATCACTGTCGCCGGTGTTTTTTCCCCGTACATCCGACAATTTTATAGCGTCGAAGTAGTCTCCGGCGGGATTTATTTTGACTTGCGTCAATTTTATCACCATGTTCAGCGGCGTCGCTCCCACGTCGTTTGTAAAGAACGTTCCGATGCCGTAAGTGTCATGTACTCTGTTTGCTACATGTTTTTTTATCCTTCTGACTTCTTCGACATTGAGCGAATCGCTGTAAACTACCGTTTTCGAAGCCGGGTCTATTCTGTTTTTTGTGTAGAAATCAACTGCACGATCGGCAAATTCGATGGGGTTGCCACTGTCGCAACGCACTCCGTCAAACAGTTTGGCGTGTTTCAGTCCGAACGAACGGAAAAACATGTCGGATGTGTAAGTGTCCGTGAGAGTTATTCCCAGACTTCCCTGAAACACATCGACCCAGGCTTCGAGCGCTTTAGCCGTCGCAGCCCTGTAACCGTACACAGCGCCGTGATACATAAACCATTCGTGAGGCATTGTCCCGATAGGAATGGTATTGTGTTTCATCGCAAGATATACATTGCTGGTTCCCTTGAAGTTATCGCCGGAATTTTCTTTCAGAGTTTCTACAACTTTGTCATGGACGTCGAAAGAAAATCGACGGCGTGTACCAAAATCGGAATAGTCGGCGTTCAGTTTTCGGAGATTCTCAGCTTTATCGACTGTTTTTGTGATGTAGTTTTCGTCGGGAGAAACGCCGTTCGTTTTGAAATACAGTTCTGATATTAAAGCCATTAAAGGCACTTCCCACAGTACGGTTCTGTACCAGTATCCTTCAATCATTATTTCGAGTTTTCCTCCTGTTTGCGTGATTGTTACCTCATCGGAATTGTAGGTATATCCTTCCAGAAAGTCAATGAAAACAGGGTCGAAAAAATAACAGCGTTTTTCGATAAACTGCTTTTCCTGTTTCGAAAGTTTTAATTCGGACATGTTTTTCACCTCTGCTTTCAGCGCTTCGGCAAACCCGTCGGGGAAATTTGTCGCTCCTCTGTTGAAAAAACGGTAGCGAACCATCGCTTTTGGATATAACTTTTGTATTGCCAGCATAACTGAAAATTTATACAAATCGTTATCCGTAAAATATTTAATAATCATATAGATACCTGTTTTTTTAATATTAAAAACAGTTGCAAATGTAGCGTTTTTTTATTAAAATGCCGAACTATTCGCAATTATTTTATACTTTTGTGCCGAAATATTTGGACGAATGAGAGTAGTTATAGCAGGAATAGGAGAAGTCGGATCTCATTTGACAAAGATGTTAGCAAATGGAGATCACGACATTGTGGTAATCGATCCGGTGGAAGAGCGTATCAAAAACCTTTCGGAAGCAGCGGATTTTGTTGCTGTCACAGGCTATTCGACTTCGATTTCGACCCTGTTGAGAGCTGGCGTTGATAAAGCCGACCTGTTCATCGCCGTAAACCCGTCGGAAGAGCAGGACATGAACATTACCAGCGCTATACTTGCAAAACATATCGGAGCAAAAAAGGTGATTGCACGTATCAATGACGACGAATATCTCACTCCCGAAAACAAGGATATTTTTACCGATATCGGCATCGATCATCTGCTTTATCCCGAAAAAATAGCTGCAAAAGCAATCGGCGACTTGTTGCGACAAACAGGCACTACCGAATATTTCGACTTTTCGGGCGGAAAATTGCAGATTGTGGTTACTAAACTCGAAGACGGAGCGCCGATAATAGGTTATTCGCTCAAGGATTTAACCAACCGATATTCTGCGATAGACTACAGAACGATAGCCATAAATCGCGAAGGAGAAGTGATTATTCCAACTAATAACGAGGAATTTAAGCTGCACGATATGGTTTATGTCATTTCAAACCAGAAAGGTATTGCCGAAGTGTTGAAATACACCGGCAAGACAAATATCGATGTAAACAATCTGATGATTTTTGGCGGAAGTCCTATCGGGGTGATGCTTGCGAAAGAATTGGAGGGTAAAATCAACATCAAACTGATAGATTCAAACAGGGAAAAAAGTCTGGAATTAGCCGACGAGTTGAAAAATACACTTATTATAAACGCCGATATCCGGAATACGGACGTGATGAAGGAGGAGAATCTTGCTGATATGGACGCTGTTATAGCGCTCACTCCAAGCTCCGAAACCAATATTCTGGCATGTCTGGCGGCAAAAAAAATCGGCGTCAAAAAAACTATCGCCGAAATAGAAAATATTGACTACATCAAACTTGCCGAAAGCGTTGGTATCGACACCGTTATCAACAAAAAACTGATCGCTGCGGGACGAATATTCCGCTACACTATTGATTCGGAAGTGCAAAGTATCAAGTATCTGACGGGTTCAAACGCACAAATCCTTGAATTTATCGCCAAGCCAAACTCGCCGGTAACACGGACAAAAGTCAGAAATCTCCATTTTCCAAAAATGGCTATCCTCGGCGGAATCGTCAGAGGCACACAAGCGTATATAGTTACGGGAGAGACCGAAATTAAACCCTACGACAGGGTTGTAGTTTTTTCTTTGCCACAAATGATTAATAAAATAGGTAAATATTTCACATGAGAACAGTTGTTACACCAATACAGATGAGATTCAACGACATAGACGGATTCGGTCATGTCAATAATTCTGTTTATAACGAATATCTGGACTGCGGACGGGTAGATTATCTCAACCAGATTCCCGGAATTGATTTTCTGGCGGGAACTGAGCGTCTGGTAGTTGTCCATATCGAAACCGATTTTTTTAAGCCCTCTTTTCTGGGCGACGAATTGGCTGTATATACCCAAATTGATAAAATCGGAGAAAAAAGTATCACAATGACCCAATCAATTGTCGGGACAAAAAATGAGGTGAAACTGAAAAGTCGTTCGGTAATGTCCACATTCAATATCGACGAAAATACATCCTTCATTTTGCCTGAAAATTGGGTGTTTGCGTTAGAAAAGTTTGCGGCATTGGTACTGGAAATGTAACTTTTTTTTGCGAAACAAAAAAAATATCTACCTTTGCAGCCTCAAATCGGGGTGTGGCGCAGTTGGCTAGCGCACTTGCATGGGGTGCAAGGGGTCGTGTGTTCGAGTCACATCACCCCGACAAAATAAAACCCTCTCAAATACAAACAGTTTGAGAGGGTTTTTTGATTTAAAGAAAAAATATTTTTTAAAAAAATACAGAACAAACGGGCGGACGGCACGTACAATGTGCGCATAAATATCGCGTCCATACTTTCACGGAAAACTGTTCAACAGGCATATACAGAAGGTTAACAGAGATTTTTTACCCTTTTCCGTGCGTGAACTCAAATGTATCATTTTATATCTCTCTTCCCGTTTTCGATAAATGATAAACTGAATAGAACATTTCAATACCTTGCATAGATATTTATTTTTGCATATTTGCACATTAATCATTACCTTTGCACGCATTATTATTGAAAAAATTTTGATTAAATATGAATAAGAACACAGGAATAATCGAAGTAGAGAACATGGAATTTTTTGCTCATCATGGTTGTTATGAGGAAGAAAGAGCCAGGGGAAACACCTTTTTAGTGACTTTGACAATCGAAACCGACATGACATTGGCGTCCGAATCGGACAATATCATCGACGCAGTTAACTATCAGACTGCCTACAACATCGTTAAAGAAGAGATGATGATTCCGTCGAATTTGCTTGAAAACGTCTGTTTCCGCATTTTGGACGCCCTTTACGACAAAATGACCGACATAAAAAAGGCAACCGTCAAAGTCAGTAAACTAAATCCCGCCATGGGCGGCAAAGTCGAAAAAACTTCTGTAACACAATCGAAATAAATAGATTATATGGATAAAAAACATGTTATTCTGGTAGGAATGCCCGGCAGTGGAAAAAGCAGCCTGGGCTTCATTTTAGCAAAATTGATGTGGCGTCCTTTCATTGACTCCGACTACTACATCATCAAAAAAGAGAAAAAAACTGTTGCCGAAATATTTGCCGAACAGGGCGAAGACAATTTCCGCAAACTCGAAAAACAGGCATTGTCCGAAATCATCGCGAGCGCTCCGGCAGTAATCTCAACAGGTGGCGGCATGCCATGTTTTTACGACAATATGGACATAATGAACGAATTTGCTGTCACCGTATATCTCGAAATGACGCACGAAAAACTGTTCGAGCATCTTAAAAACGACAAAAAAAGACCTTTAGTAAAAGGCAAAACCCCCGAAGAATTGATGGACTACATCAATACTACGCTGGAACAGAGAAAACAGTATTACGAAAAAGCAGCCATCACAGTGGAAGCCCACAATGTAACATCGGTGCAACTTGCGATGAATCTGTATAAAATCATTAACGGATGATGCGCGTCATTCTTCGATAAAATCGGAAATAATACTGTCCGAAATCAGAAAATACAGTGAAGGAATCGAATACCGGTCGTTGCCGGCGCAAACTATACGTCCCGATTGCAGGTATTTGCCGGCTTTCGTAAGGAATCCGGCTCTGAATACTTCTGGAACGGCGTTTAAATCAAGACCGTTAGCCGTCCGTAGCGAGGTCAGCAGAGTTTCGTTGTAAACGTCTTTTTCCGAAAGTGTTTCGACAGTTTCGGGGACGATTCCTTTTCTGATACTTTCGATATACCTGATATTGTTGGCGACATTGTTTTTCCGGATAAAACCGCCGTCATAACTGTGAGCCGCAGGACCAATCCCGATGTACTGCTGTTTGTTCCAGTATGCGGAATTGTGGCGGGAGAAAAATCCGGGCAAAGCAAAGTTCGAGATTTCGTAATGGAGATATCCGGCGGCTTGCAGTTTTGTTTCCAGCATTTTATACTGCATATCGCTCAATTCGTCGGCGACGGGAGCGATTTTGCCTTTATCTCTCATTTTCCCGAAAACAGTTTTGTCTTCAATCGACAAATGATAAGCCGAAATGTGCTTGACATTCAATCCGGTTGCGCAGTCGAGATTATATTCCCATTCTTTCAGGCTCATACCCGGAAATCCGTAAATCAAGTCAATGCTGATATTGTCGAAACCGGCGTTTTTTGCCCTGTCCACCACATCCATAGCCTGTTGAGCCGAATGTCTGCGTCTCATCATTTTCAAATCCCTGTCGATAAACGACTGTATTCCTATGCTTAACCTGTTGACGCCCACTCCGGCAAGCTGTTGAAGATAATCCGCCGTCAAATCGTCGGGATTTGCTTCAACAGTCCATTCCGAAGGAAACACCGGAAAAAACAGTGAGATTGCTTTGTCTGCCAGTGTTTTTAATTCGTTAACCCTGTATATGGTTGGCGTTCCTCCACCAAAATACAGGGTATAAGGCTCGTTGTTATCTCTCAACGTTTCGCCTTTCGATGCCTTGATTTCCATTTCGGCTGTCATGCAATTCATCATTTCAGCTGTCCGCATAAGTGAAACACTGAAATAAAAATCACAGTACGAGCAAAGTTGCTTACAAAACGGAACATGAATATATAAACCCGGCATATACGATTGTTATTGAACTTATTCCGACCTTATTTTATGTTGTCCTACCAAGATTCGAACTTAGACAGGCAGAACCAAAATCTGCAGTGCTACCATTACACCATAGGACAATCATCTTCTCAATTGCGGGCGCAAAGGTATAAAAAAATACTGTTTCTCAAAAAATAATTTGCGCTTAATTTTACATTTCGTTGTTTAACAGTTGTTTATCCGACAAAATTCTTTGTGTTTATATATGAAGAATAGCGACTTTTGGTGTCGCTATTCCTGTTAATCGGATATTCTTCTCTTGAAAAATGTTAATTGAGTTCTACATAATACGTCCAGCTCATTAGAGTTATAATAGAGAGTTCATTATGGAATAAAAATACCCGACATTTCTTTAATTTTTTATTTTCTTTGAGTGCAAATGTAAATATTTTTTTTCAATTGTCCAAAATATTATACGAGACGATTTAAGTATATGGATGTTAGCAAAAAACACACTGCCAATATTGACAGTGTGTTTACTACTTTTTTACAAATCACGATTCTGAAAAATTTGGTACACTTATTAATTAATCCAAAAAACCAAGCATTTTCCTTTGATGCAACTGAATAGAAATTTTCCACGGAATCAAAATTTGAAACCAATTGTAGCTATTATATGTCCAATCTTTAAATTTTCTACTGCGACGTCCGGATTACTGTCTGTATCTCTAATTCTGTAATCATTAACATAATACGGTGCAAAATGATATTTTCCCGTATTCAGCGAGTAAGCCAAATCGGCAAAGAAATGTTTGGAGCGATAACCGAACCCGAAAGAATATTTATAACGTGCAAAATCCAGACTGCTGTCTTTATAAGGACTTTGGAAATAGTTGAATCCTGCGCGCAACATCAATCCGCGAGGGAGATTAATCTCTGTGCCGAGCCTTACGTTCGAAGTATTCCGGTAACTATTTTTGATAGCGTCGTTACGGACATCAACGTAATCCGTATTATCCAGGATATTGTCTCTCATGCGCGTCGATGGGTTTCCAACCAGTTCATAATCAACGCTGATTAATCCGACTTTGCCGAAAATATACGCCAGACCAAATTCCATCCGATATGGAGTTGTCAGAGTGTATTCGTAGATGTCCGAAGGAGAATCTTCGCTTCTGGAATCGTCTTCTCCGGCTGTTTTATATAAAGAGGTCATAGACACTTGATATTCTCTCTCCATATTGAAAAATGTGGGAGTATGGATTGCAAAACCCAGACGAAAAGCATCAATCGGACGGTAGATAACGCCGAGTTTGGCATTTATACCGAATCCCACAGTACGGGTATATTCATCCCTCACACTTGATATATATTTATCTGAAATCCCTTCAAGGCTACCAATATATTCTTCCCTGTAATTCAGATTGTTAATATATTCCAAATCCTGCAATCCCACAGTCAGTCCAAACTGGAATCTGTTGGAAATATTTCCGCCGAACGAAAATGTATATTCCTCTGTGCCACCCGACTGCAAAGTCGAACTGTAAATATCAATCACGTCGCCTTCGTCCAAACCGTTTGAACGATATATACCATCATTATCGTATCTTATCATTTCTCCATATAACGCCATTGCCGTTGTCCAGTCTTCCGGAAGAATATTCTGGAAATCATCGTTAAGAAGATAATCCTGATCCAGTTTGAGATTGTTGGCATATTGCGTAAACATATCCAGAATGCTGTTTTGCGAATCATAACCTCTCAATCTTGTGCGTTTATAGAAATTTGCCGCCTTGTTGTAGCCAATTCCGAAATTGACGGAAACCAAACCTTCTGATTTGCGAGTGAGGTATGTAGCGACATATCCCAAGTTTGCCAGTCCGAAGCGGGTACGGTTGTCCGAAAGCGATTCGCCACGGAACTTCGCAGTCGCATTATTGAGCGTCAAAGCGGGTGTTATGACAAACTCCGATGAACGGTAAGTCGCTATACCTGCAGGATTTGTGCTTAACGAGCCGAAATCGCCGCCTAAAGCGTTAAAAGCGCCGCCCAATCCTGTGAATCTGGCTGTTCCCTGAATTTCATGTGTTCCTAACTGCAACAATTCGTCTGCTGTTTGGGCTTCCACTGAAACGACAGTGGACACCAACAACAATATTGCAGACCATTTTATTATTTCTGTCTTCATTGTATATATTTTGTAAAATATTATCAATCAAAAAATTATCTTCCTCGTGAACCTCCGCTGCTTGAACGTGATGCGCCGCCGCCACTACTACTGCCGGACGACCTGCTCGGCGCGCTATAACTTCCTGAAGATGACGAACTCGACCTGCTCGGAGCGCTGTAGCTACCCGAAGATGACGAACTTGACCTGCTCGGAGCGCTATAACTGCCCGACGATGACGAACTTGACCTGCTTGGAGCGCTGTAACTGTCCGAAGATGACGAACTCGACCTGCTTGGAGTCGTATAAGTCGAAGAATTTGAACCTTGTGAACTTGAACGCGAGCCTTCGTTATACGACGAACGGCTTGTGCTTGGTCGTGTATAAACCTGTGTACTTTCGCGTGAAGTTGTTGTCGTAGAACTCGACCTTGTACTTGTCGTTGCTTGTGTACCGGTCGTTTGTCTCTGATTTTGAGACGTCGTTGTGCGTGAACGTGTCGAATAAGCGTCCACCGCGGCGCCGCGATCGGTAGTGGCTCCGTTTCGGTTGTAACTGCTGCGTGAAGTCGTTGCGTTCGACGCCGCATTATCTATCCGTGTAACATTCGACCTTGATGTTGCCGATGATGAGCGAGATACAGCGCCCGAACGTATGCCGTCGGCGGAACTCGAACGAGCCGATGTTCTGGATGCAAACGAACTGCCGCCCGATGAGCGTATTCCGGAACTGCGCAGACCTCTGCCTGCCGCATAAGTGTAATTGTGGTTGTTGTGATACCAGTCGTTGTGATACCAGCCGCCGTAATATCCGCCGCCATAATATCCGCCGTACCAACCACCATAATACCAGCTATCGTAATAGTAGGGATAACCCCAACCCCAGCCCCATGGACGATACCATGGACTGTGCCAGCCACCATACCAGCCTGTATTCCAGCCCCAACCGCCGTAATAAGGATAACTCCAACCATAGCCCAATCCGTAGCCGTAATAAGGGTATCCCCAGCCATAATTGTAGCCAAGGTCGATTTCGACTGTATAATGCGGGTCATCGAACATTTTCAGTTTACGTTCGTATGAATCAGCGTCTGCAAGCTCGCCGTTATATATAACGGTATCGACCGTGCCTTCGATTTTCAGCGTCGAAGGACTTGACAGATAGACTTTATCCGCATCTAAAAGGATTGTTTTTTCGGCAACTGTTTTTTGCGTTTGAGCTTTCAACTGCTCGGTTTGCTCATCTATCACGCCTTTTTTGACGTTGTCGCTTGAAGTGTAATAGATGTCGTCCGAACTTGAAGCCAGGTACGAAGATGAACCGCATCCCCACAGTAGCAGGAGGATAAGCGGAATAAACAATTTTACTCTCATAACCATCATATTTTTAACTGTTTTCATTTTATCTCTATTTTTTATATCAAAATTTAACATATCTTTACTACATTTTTATATTCGTTTTACTGCAAATTTCATGCCAAAATGCACGAAAAACGCATTTTTTAACAAAAATTATGAATAAAAATTGTAAAAATTATATTATTTCATTCCTGTTTTTCGGTTATATTTTTACTTCTTCCGGTGTAGTAAGAATCATTTCTGCGAGAGTATTTTTTGCGCGGAACAGTTGAGTTTTGACTGTTCCCAGCGGAATTTTGAGTTCTTCGGCGATTTCTTCGTATGCGTATTCCTTAATATATCTTAGCTCAATCAGTTGTCGGTATTTTGGTTTCATTGATTCTATATATTTCATCAGTTTCAATTCTTCCTGTTGCTGTATCATATTCTCTTCGGGATTGAGAGTGCCTGAATATAAAGTATTTTCGTTTATTGAGGCGTCTTCGTCCGAGCCATAGTTAATGTGGAGCGAGTTTAATTTCCGTTTTCTCACAAAATCAATCGTGCAATTTTTGGCAATTTTGTAAAGCCATGTACTGAAAGCGTATTGAGTGTCATATTTATGCAGATTTTGAAAAGCCTTGTCGAACGATTCCAGCGTAAGGTCGCTGGCATGAGTTTTATCTCCGACCATTCTCAGAATATAGTAGAAAATATTGTCACGATAGCGCGACAACAAACGGCTATATGCTTTCTGGTCTTTGTTCAAAGCTCTTTGTATTAATTCCTGGTCGGTATCTTTTGGCATTATTCTATTATTGAGAGTGTTGTTAAATAAAAATCTTCTTTTTCCCGCATTGTCTGTTTCTCGTCGTCCGACTTGTCGCCGTATCCGCACAAGTGCAACACACCATGATACATAACTCTGCTTAATTCATGGTAGAACGACACGCCAAACTCGGCGGCGTTTTCAGTCACCCGTTCGACACTGATGAAAATATCGCCCGAAACGATATTCTCTACTGAGTAGTCGAAAGTTATGACGTCGGTATAATAATCATGGTCGAGATGTTTTTTGTTTATATCGAGCAAAAAATTATCCGTACAAAAAATGAAACTTAAATCGCCGGCATTCCTGTTTTCCTTTGCAATCAAACTCATTATCTGCGTTTTAACTGAAAGTTTTTTTCCCTTGAACGGAAACGGCGTTCCTTCGTTATAAAATCCAATCATCACAATACCCCCGAATTAATTTTTTCGATTCTTCGCTGGTGTCTTCCACCGTCGAACGAAGTCGCAAAAAACAGTTTAACAATTTCAACAGCTTCATCTTCCGTAATGAAATGCCCCGGTAACACGCAGACATTGGCGTCGTTATGTCTTCGTGCAAGCGCTGCTACATCTTTATTCCAGCATAACGCCGCCCTAACGCTGCGATGACGGTTCAAAACCATACCAATCCCGTTGCCGGAATAACATATCGCTATTCCACAGTCACATTCGCCATTATCAATAGCATTACCGAGCGGATGCCCGAAATCGGGATAATCGACGCTGTTGCCGGAATCGGTTCCGTAATCGGTGATTTCGCAGCCCCATTCTTTCAATTTCTCTACAAGACAGGTCTTTATATTGTATCCTGCGTGATCTGACGCTATGCCTGTCCGTCCTGACTTTTTTAATGTTTCATTTTCCATTTCCCCAACGTTTTCCTGTATAATCAAGCAATTTAAGAACTTCCTCAGGATTGTTTTCGGTTACAAGTTTCAATTTTGTATCCTTAAAATCGTCCAATCCTTTGAAATACGAACTTAAATGTCTTCTCATTTCCAATACTCCAACTCTTTCGCCCTTTACCTCAACCGATTTGAGAAAGTGCATTTTTGCAATCTTCACCCGTTCATCGACGTCCGGCTCGGGCAACAATTCTCCCGTTTCGAGATAATATTTGATACTCCTGAATATCCACGGACATCCGTAAGTTGCTCTGCCAATCATAATTGCATCTACTCCATACATTTCGAACCGTTCTTTTGCAATTTCGGGACTGTTCACATCCCCATTGCCGATAATGGGAATATGTATCCTTTTGTTTCGTTTCACTTCGCCTATCAAAGTCCAGTCAGCCACGCCTTTATACAACTGATTGCGCGTCCGTCCGTGAATTGTCAGCGCAGCAATACCCACATCCTGTAAACGTTCGGCTAACTCGCATATTATCAAACTGTCGTCGTCCCATCCCAGACGGGTTTTGACCGTTACGGGAACATCAACCGCATTGACGATTTGCCGGGTCATTTCGACCATTTTGTCGGGTTCTTTCATCATCCCCGAACCGGCGCCCCTGTTGGCAATTTTTTTTACCGGACAGCCAAAGTTTATATCAATCAAATCAGGGTTCGACTGTTCCGCTATTTTTGCCGCTTCTATCATCGGCTCAAGCAAATGCCCGTAAATCTGTATCCCGACAGGACGTTCGTCATCACTGATTTTCAACTTTTCCAGCGATTTGTACGCATCGCGTATCAAACCGTCAGATGAAACAAACTCGGTATATACCATGTCCGCTCCAAATTGCTTGCACATATACCTGAAAGACGGATCCGTGACATTTTCCATAGGAGCCAAAAACAACGGATTGCTCTCAAAATCAATATGTCCTATCTTCATGTACAAACAAATTTCAGGCTACAAAGGTAATATTTTTTTGATTTGAATGCATAACAATATTTTTATATTGTTTTTTATTTTTACTGCGAATACATATCATTTACCCGATATACACCATTTATATCTTCCCGTGTTTGCAAGAATTTGAACAGTTCCATCTTTTTCTTCTACAATTTCGACGCCTTCAATCGCTGTTATCGGCTGTCCGTTTTCGGAGATTTTCGACGATGGCGAGGGCAGATAAATCCGCGCTTTCGAGCCTGCCGGAACGGAAATGTCATAGACGACGCCGGTTTCGGTTTTTTGCCATGCGCTTTCGATTAATCCCATCGGCGAATCTACTGCAGCTTTTGCGTACTCAAGGTTGCCGACGACATGCGGACGTATTGTAATAATGCGATATCCAGGACCTTCGATACTCGGTTCGATGCCGGCAAGTCCTTTGATAAACCACGCCGAAATGCCGGTGAACGAAGTATGAATACGAGCCGGTTCGTTGGCTTCCCAGACCTCCGTCCATGCCGTTTCACCCTGCGACAGGATATATCCGTATCCCGGACTCTCAGTCCTTGCCAAAATAGTGGATATGATTTCGTGAAATTGCGGATAAGCAAAAAGCGTCTTAAAATACGGGTAACGGCTCGAACTCCCGATATCGAAATAAGGATGCGTTCCGGTCATGTCGTCTTCGAGATGTTTCAGGGCTGCAGGACGCAGGCTGTCGGGGAAAATCCCGGCATATAACGCAAACGAAGTCCTCACCTGATCGCCGTCGAGATAACTGTCAACCTCCGGATTGTAGTATTTTTCATGGACTTTGGCACGCAGTATTGCAAGACGTTCGCGATACACAGCCGTTTCGTTGTCGCGTCCGAGCAGTTCTGCAATTTTGCAGAACAGTTCAAGCGTCATTGCGTAAGCGCAGTTGTTGAAAAACAGCGCCTGTATCGTGTTTCCGTACTCGGTTCGATGTCCCGGACCCAGCCAGTCGCCGATAAAGTATCCGTGCGAATCGTACGATACCAACATTCCGTCGGCGACATGCGTGTTCAGGAACTCCAGCCATCTTTTGCCTGTTTCATACGACTGTTCGAGTATTTTTTTGTCGCCGTGAGCAAGATAATGTTCATAAGCGATGTTCATGTTTGCATTTCCGTAGAGCGGACCTCCCCACATACGGTTGATTTGCGGAGCGGTGTTGTGAATCCAGCCGTTAGCGGTTTGCACGTCGCTCCAGTCGCGTACATTCTTGATATAGAATGCTCCCGAGGCAAAACACGGCAAACCAAGTCCCCAGGTAGTCTGATAAGCGCCTTCGGAGCCGTAACCCAGACGCTCGCGGTGCGGACAATCGACGGTAAAACCTTCGAGAGTACATATTTCGTAAGTCCAGCGGTCGATGTCATAAATACGGTTGAAAAGACTGTCGGAACATTCGAAATAGCCTGTCCGTTCAGCTGCGCTCGATATGGCATAGCCTTTTATGGCAGAGAGTTCCGGCGGTTTGTTCAGCCCGATGAAATGGAGATATCGTCCGGCGGAGAAATTGAAACGGTTGCGGAATGTTTCGCCGTCTTCGCCTCGTGCGATGTAACTGGATTTCTGACCGTATTCATCAATAACGTCATGTCTGTCGGAAGTTTTGATGACAATGGTGTCGCCTTTTCGCAATCCCGAAAAACTTGCTTCGACAAAACCGGTGAAATTTTTACCCATGTCCACCCTCCACATTCCGGGAATAGTGTCGATAAGTTGCTTTGCGGGAATGGTTTCGATGATGCGGGAGATATCGGTCATCTGAGCAGACAGTACAGGCTCGCCGCCTCTTTTCTTCAGTGGAATCACCTGTACCGGACTGAGCCAGTGACTGTCGTCGAAATCAAGAGTATTCCATTTGTCGGAATAAAGTCGTCCATCAACCTCCTCGCCGCCCATATCAAGAAATTGGAATCTTCCTGAATTGCTGCTGTAACTTTCGGCACATCTCCAGTCGTTGCCGGAGTGCAGCATGAAAGCCTCGCCTTTTTTCGTCTTGCCGTTGAGTTGCAGCAAAAAAGCCTGTTCGACTAATGGAGCGAAAAAGTTGTATCCCGACCATCCCGGAGCATACCATAATGCAATGATATTGTCGCCTTTCGTGAGCAGAGGAGCGATATCGTAAGTCACGTACAGAACCCGCTTGTCGAGCCGTGCAAGAGCCGGCGCAAGTATTCGTTCATCGACTTTGCGTCCGTTGATGTACAGTTCGTGATAGCCAATTGAGGCGACATGTATGTATGCCGATGCGGCATTATCTTTGATATTCAGTTTACGCCGGAACCAAGTGTGTTTTTTGGGCGAGGCGTCGGGATGTTTTATCCACATTCCTTTCCAGTCGGAACGATTGAGCAGTCCCATCGAAAAACGTGCGGTTGCGCTCCAGTCGGACGCTCTGTTTTTATAATCGTACGCGATTGCTTTCCAATAGTAACCTGTGCCGGATTCGAGTTTTGCTCCTCCGCAGGGAACCAGATGCGAGTCGCCGGATGCAACGATTTCGCTGTCCCAGACGTCGGCTTTACCGGGTTTCAGTTTGTCTGGCGACGAGGCAACCAAAATACGGTACGCTGTTTGACGCTGTTGTCTGTCGGCGGCGGGGTCGGCGATTTTCCAGCTGAATCGCGGTATTTCGGTATCAATTCCAAGAGGATCAACCAAATGTTCGCACCGAAGGTCGTAGATGCGGATTCTGTCGCCGGAATCGCAGGCGCCAAACAATATCGCGCATAAAAGAATATACGACCATATATTTCTACTGTGTTTCAATTGTGTTTTTCTTTGTATCAACATAATTTTATAATTTAAAATAATATGCAAATGTACGAGTTATTTTTTAATTGACAAATCCTGACAATTTTTGAGTAAGGTTTAACGTTACAAAGCGAGGCAATCCATCAATTCTTAACTAATTGAACAATAATCAATCGCCCGCCTTCGTCTTTTGAGAGCAGGATTTGTTTTCCGTCGGAGAGTTCGACCGCCTGACCGACCGGGATTTTTTTACTTTCCGTTTTATCTTCCAGATCGTTAAGACGCTGATTTATCAACAGCCATTTGTTGTTGTGAAAAACAAAGTACCCGACCGGTTTTTTTTGTTCTGCTGTCAGTCGTTCGTTCGGAGAAATATTTTTGTTCACATGCCATTGATACAGATACTGATTGTGATAGACCATCAGCCGGTAGTCGTCGGGAGTAAACGAGCCTGCCCGTCGTGAAGAATACAGATTCAAAACCGGCAAAACGCCCTTGTATTCAGTCCCGCAGAATGGGCATTTCGGTTTCGTGGAATTGTCGAAGACAAACCATTTGTGACTGCATTTCGAGTTTTGACAGGGTTGCATCAAATCGACCGTTTTCAACAGCGCATCTTCCCATTCGTTTGCCGTCGGACGCAATGGCGGATTATGCAAACCGTCGATAAAAGTCCTGTCGAACAGTTTCTTGAGATAAGGTCCGCATACGGTATAAGGAATTTTACCGGGGTCGCCCTGAGGCAGCTGACTGGGTTGTAAATCACGCACTTTCACACGGTTATCCTTATTTTGAGGATGTTCGACAAATAGAGCCTTTAATCCCATCGACAGTTCTTCGTCTTTTGCCGAATCCAAATCCCACACCTTCCCGCCACGCAGGGGGTGTCTGTATAACAGATACATGTACACCATCACAGCCAAAGCGTGCTTGTCAGTGGCGATGCTTGGCAATTTACGGGCGGGGTCTTTAATGTTCAGATGTTTCGTTGCAATCACTTCGGGAGCAATAAAATCGGGCGTTCCAAGTACATCGGGCGGATATTTCCCAGGAACTACCAGACCGTCAATGTCGATGATAGAAGCCCTTCCCGAAGTCGGGTCAATCAGCACATTCTTGTACGACAAATCCGAATGAGCAAGTCCGGCGGCGTGTAATCTTCTGACAGCACGACTGATACGGATACATATCTGGAAATATTTGAACCAGTCGCCCTTTTCCTCCGGCGCAAGAAATTTGTTCTGGTTTTTAGCCGAAGCATACCATTTCCCTTCCTTTTCTTTTCCTTTAATTCCAAGAAAATCATTGTTTATGGAACCTTTTTCGAAAAAAAACTGTTTCTGATAAGTTGGACAGACCAGACCAAGTTTTCCGTTGTATTCCACGATTTTAGTAGGCCAGCAATATAAATCCTGCCAGTAATTACCGCCTTCGGATTGAAATATCTTGTCACGATAAACGCCGGTGATGTTTTGCAACCGATCTTTAGCGTTAAAGTCCTGTTTATCTCTGAAAAACGCCACAACATACGATTTGTCGGGACTGAAATAAACATCTTTCATTCCGCCCGCTCCGATTATTTCATCAACAAATTCTACTTGGGAACCGTCGTTTGCCGTTATCTTTACTGTCTGTGCCATAGTCTTATATCTTTAAAATAAAATTGCAATCGTTCTGTCGTCGTGATTACCTCGCGACCAAAAATCCAGCCATTTAAGCAGTTGAGCGGCTGCCTGTTCGTTGTCGTCTGCGAAATCGACTTTTGCGTTTTCTTCGTTTTTTCCCTGCAAATCGTTCCACAACTCGTGCCATTTTTCGACACGGTTAAGATTAGCGTCGGTTTCAAATTTCGGGTCTGTGACGCCGTCGGTCATGAGAATCAGAGCGGTAAAGTCCGGAACGATATCGAAACGCAAACGTTTTGCCATGCTGTCCCATACAAATATTTCGCTCATTGTCAGGAATCGTGTTTGTCCTGCAAATTCGCCGCCGTCGGGTTCGCCGAGTATTTTCAGATATTCCGGTTCTTTGCTGTAAATGCCTATGCCACCGTCGCCTACCCAGAACGCAGCGATAAACCAGCCGAAATCGAATTTCTTGCTAATCGAAATTATCAGCGTCGTGGAATAGTCTTTTAACGAATATTGCTGTTTCTCTGCTTCTTCCTTAATATTTTTGTAAGCGTGAAATGCTGCTTTACCGATAATATCATACAGGATTCTCACAATTTTGCCATGATTTTCCTGCGATTTTTCCTTTTCAAAAAGTTGGATATTCGCCTCAAAATCTTCATTTCGCAGGTATAACTGTTCGTTACAGACCTCAATCACCGTTTCGCAGGCGATTTGCGAACCTTTGCGCGAACATTTTGCCGAGCCGGCGCCGTCGGCGACAACCATTGTGTACCAGTCTGTTTCTTCGTTGAAATTCAACGCAAAATCATCGTCGCGCGGCTTCCCTTCGTGAGCATGCGAACGCCCTCGCTGACTTGCCGCAACCATATCTTTCCTCGGATATTCCTTTTTACCAAACCCCAAAAATCCTTTTGTCGTTTCGGCTTCGACTTTCACAAACGCCTTATCTTCATCGGGTTTGTAATATTCGATATCCAAAGGCGTTGGGATATTGTTCCATAACGAACGCGGATCGGGGTTGATAACCAGAGTAATATCACGATCGAACACCGGTCTGCTTTCTGTCCAATCTTTGCGAATGCAGTGCATTACGATTTTGTGGTCGCCTGCAACCGTTGGAACGCCTCTTATCTGTTTTTCATCGGGATAATACTGTAATCCAATAGATTCCAATCCCGTAAACGACACTTCTGCAAGTTCGGAAATGTCGAGATTTTCAATGTCAAAATTAATCGAATACTCCTGATTCATTTTGCCGAAAGGAAACTTTATTTCCTTGCTTTTTATCTGAAAATCAAAAACTTTGTTCTTTGCCTCCTCCTTATTTTCAGGAGTATTATTTTCTTCTCCAAATTTCATATCTGTTACCGAATTTTTATTACTTATTGATTTTCCTAAATATACTAACCTCTTGTTCTTGTTATATCTGCGTTTCCTTCGCAAAAACCGAAATGCGCTTCGACTCCGCACCATGGACACTTCGTAATTTTCTCACCGCCTGTGCATAAGACCTTGCCGCACGAACAATAACTGAATCCGTACTGATTTCCACAACATGGACATGCCGGAAATCCCAACAGCGAATTTGTGTTTATCTTGCTGTTACTTACGGTATCGTCCGATAATTCGAAATAAGTGTTATCGACGGGATAAGCTCCGGCAAGTTTATAATCAAGCACATCCATCGCAAAGTCGCCATACTGTCCCGACGAAATTCTTTTGCGATATTTAATAAGGTACGGTTGTTTTGTTGTCTGACATTTGGCTAATATAACGGCGTAATTTTCATCGACTTTCACAGTCGGACGATGTTTTGCCAAATCAATCCTTGTCAAATAATCTTCGTTGCCGACAGGCGCCAGATGTAATTCGTCGTCGTTTACTTCGCTGACACTCACGCTGCTCGTCTTGATAGACGCCGTTACCCATTTGAAAAACTTTTTGAACGATTCGGCGTCCGGATTATTCAACATCAGCACATTATCGGTGATTTTGCCGAAAATATTCGTGTCGGCGTCCTGCCCTATTGAAACAACAATCAAGTTCGAGCCTCGACGGTACTTTTGATTCCAGCGTTCGAAACTTTTGTCGAAATTGTCAGTAGGATTACCGTCGGTAAACAGGAAAATAATTGGTTTCCAGTCGCCTTTTTCCTCAAGCGTGGTCTTTTTTACGGAGTTCGAGACGTCGTTCATCAGGAAATCGAGAGCTTTACCCAGCGATGTGCCGCCTCCGACAGGAAGTTTTGGCGGATAAAAATTGTATAACTCGGTCAACGACGTTATTTTCTGCGGTTTTCCGGCAAAAACGATAATGGAAACATAGACCGTTTCCAAAGCATAAGGGTCTGTACGTAACTCTTTTATAATGCTTGCCATTCCATCCTGTACCAAACCGACCGGCTCTCCGATCATCGATTCGGAAACATCTATTAAGAAATATACAGGTAATCGTCTCATATCAAATAATTTTTATTTTGTTTGCTGTGTGGAAACATACACTGTTGCAGGACCGGTAATGTGATACATCGACAATCCTTCGCCGCCGAAAAATCCTTTCGCCGAAAATGTGGACTGAAGATTGCCGATCGAACTCCCATTGATGCAAATAAAGTGTTTTTCATCGACATAGACGGACGACCCGGATTTGACGTCCAGCCGTACCGCCGACCCGACGGAATCAAGAAAGACAGTAGCGTCGCCGGAAATCTTTTGCAAAGCCAACTGCAAATCACTTATCAGAGAGGATAAATTGAGCGAAAAACTGACGTCCACGTTCCTGTTCGACGCAACGTAACAGCCTGCCCGGCAAACAATTTCGCCGCCAAACGTTTTCAAATCGACAGGAAGCAGTCCCATCTTCCCGGCAATCAGCAATTTCTTAGCCGTATTTGACCGATTATCAATTTCTACAAGAAAAATACTTTCACCCGAAATCTTGCGTTTCAACATGCCGCCGATTCCCTTGTCAATCACCTTAACATCCTTTTCGATACCGCTTTCGTGATATACCAGAGCGCCCCGCTCACAGAAAAATCTCTCGGAAGGATTGAGTTCCACTTCCAAACTTTTGTAATCGTATCCTACTATTTTGCAATTCATTATATTTGTATTATATTATCATTAATTGTGCAAATATACAACATTTATTTTATATGATTACGCAAAGAATATTGTTTGTCCGGAAACTGTTGTATTTGCACGTTTAAAAAAAGTTGTAACTTTGTACGAAAATTTAGAGCAAAATGACAAGTGATGAATTAGGAGAAATCGGCGCTGAAGACTCGAATGAAATGTACGAACATTTTCATTTTAATGTTGATAGGGGACAGTCGCCTTTGAGGATTGACAAATTTGTAACAAGCAGGATTGAAAATGCGTCGAGAAACAAGATACAGGCTGCCGCCGGAGCCGATTTTATATGGGTAAACGGCGAACCCGTCAAGTCGAGTTACAAGGTTAAGCCACTGGATGATATATCTATAATGATGCCTTACCGGAGACGGGGAATCGAACTTGTTGCCGAAAATATTCCGATAAATGTAGTTTACGAAGACGATGACGTAATTGTAATCAACAAGGAAGCAGGAATGGTTGTGCATCCGGGACACGGAAACTACAATGGCACACTGGTTAACGCTCTTTTGTATCATCTCGAAAAGCAGGGCAAACACGTGCTTATCGAAGACGACGAAACAGGCGGGCTGCTCGTTCACCGAATCGATAAAAACACTTCGGGACTGTTGGTTGTCGCAAAAAATTTGGAAGCAAACGCCAAACTGTCAAAACAATTTTTCTATCATTCGACAAAACGAAAATATATCGCGCTGGTTTGGGGTTCATTCTCCGAAAAAGAAGGTACAATCGACACTTTTATCGGACGAAGTTTGCAGGACAGAATGAAAATGACGGTGTTCAAAGAAAACGAAAACGAAAATGCCAAACACGCTGTTACTCACTATAAAGTCGTTGAAGAATTTGACTATGTTACTCTGATTGAATGTCGTTTGGAGACCGGTCGAACTCACCAGATTCGTGTACACATGTCGCACATCGGGCATCCGCTGTTCAGCGACGAGCGTTATGGCGGCGACAGAATCCTCAGAGGGACAACATTTTCGAAATATAAACAGTTTGTCGAAAACTGTTTCGCCATTCTCCCGCGTCAGGCTTTACACGCTGCTATACTTGGATTTAAGCATCCAACGACAGGTAAGGAAATGATTTTCGAATCAAAAATACCGGACGATATGGTTACTGTAATCGACCGCTGGAGAAATTACGTGAAGAACAGAATTGAAATATAATATCTTATATCTTGTTTATTTCGCATCCCTCAGTTCTCAATTTGCGATAGTATTCGTACAGTTCCAATTGTGAGCGATGCTGTTCGTTATGATTTGTTTTGACGTATTTATTTTGCAAATCACGTGCTTTGACGTTGTCGTTCCACTGGATATCGAACACATCCTGCAGAGTTTTCTTCACCTTTTCATCGGTGATATTGACGCCGGCTTCGATACGCAGGTCAAGATTGCGAAGCATGAAATCGGCGCTCATGATAAAGACTTTTTCATCGCCGTCGTTGTGGAAAATCATCATGCGCGCATGTTCCAGAAACTTATCTATGATGCTGATAACCCTGATATTACCGTCTTGCGGCTGCAAACAACACGCGCTTCTCACGATTAAACGGATTTCGACGCCTTCGTTACTTGCTTTGCTGAGTAGCTTTATCATTTTTTCGTCGGTCAAGTTGTTGAATTTGCCGTAGATATACGCTTTTTTTCCGTTTTGAGCGTTTTTGATTTCCTGCCTGATAAGATCTTCGAAATGTTTTCGCATATAATACGGCGACACAGTCAGTTGTTTAGTCGAAAATCGGGTAGGGATACTCTGCAAAAAGCCGAAAATAGCATTTGCGTCGGCGACAATCCTGTCGTCTGCGGTGAAATACCCGAAATCGCTGTAAACCCGTGCTGTCGATTCGTTGAAATTACCCGTGCCGACATAGACGTATCCCTTGTTTTTACGTTTGATTAATACTAATTTGCAATGTATTTTTGTTCCTCTGACGCCGTGAATTACCCGGACGCCTTCCTTTTGCAGCAGTTCCGAATAAGCTGTGTTTTGTTCTTCGTCGAAACGGGCAAACAGTTCAATCACAACGACTACCGTTTTACCGTTTTTAGCGGCGTTAATCAGTGCGTTGATGATCTTCGAATTTTCGGCTAAACGATAGAGCGTGATGTATATACTCTCCACTTTGGGGTCGATTGCCGCCTCTTTCAGGAAATCGACAAAGTGATTGAACGTATGATAAGGATAATTCAGCAAAATATCTTTTGTGTCAATCACTTTCAGGATACTCGAAAACGGTTTTATATCGAGACTGTGTAACGGCGGCAAATTGGCGTCTTCGAGGTCGGGACGCAGTTTCGGAAACTGCATCAGGTCGCTCAACAGGTGATACCGTCCTCCGGATGATAAATCCCTGTTTTCTTTAAGTTTGAATTTCGTGGAAATGAAATCGAGCATATCCGCCGGCATATCACGGTCATAGACTAATTTCACAGGTTGTCCGTGCAGTCGTTTGTTGAGACCCGTATTCATCTTTTCAACAAGACTTTTCGAAATATCGTCGTCGAACGAAAAATACGCGTCACGTAACGCCCTGAATGTGTACGCCGAAATACTTTTATAATTAAACATGAAAAATATCTCGTCCAGACAAAGGCGGATGATATCATCAAGAAAGATAATCACTGTCGTACCGTTCTCCGCCGGCAAAACAACAAATCGCGGACACGATTCATTCACCGGTATCTGTATGATTGCGTAGCGGTTATTTTCTTTCGAGGTAATCATTTTCACGGCAAGATACACGCTGTTGTCTTTCAGAAAAGGGATTTCGGTATTTTTCTTCAGAATCAGCGGCACAAGCCTCTGCGCCACTACCGACGAAAAATAATCACGGCAAAATTCCTTCTGACGCTCGTCCAACTGTTGTTCGTTCACAATATGGATGTTATGGGTTTCCATTTCGGATAGAATTTCGTTATAGACCTGTTCGAATATCTTCTGCGATTCCGATACACGGCTGTTTACCTGCGTCAACAACTGTTTTGCCGCTTCCCGAATATCGGTATCCTTATCGACCTGATTTTTACCGGTTTTGATGTTGCACGTTCTCACGATATTTGCGACATGTATCCGTATAAACTCGTCCTGATTGTTCGAAAATATTCCCAAAAATCTCAATCGCTGAATTAACGGAACGCTTTTGTCCTGCGCCTCCTGTAACACTCTTTCGTTAAAATCAAGCCAACTTAATGCTCTGTTGTTTACAATCATTATGAATATTCTGTCTATACATCTTTATTATATTTTACTTAAATTTCCGTGTGCAAAGATAACAAAAATCAAATACATGAAAAAAAATGGATATACGACGACTTTTTTTCATTTGTTCTCTATCCACCTGTTTGTTTTCGGACCGATTTGTTCCGTTGGTATCGGCTGTAGTCCGTATTTTGCCAGTTCTTTCTGCGTACAGAATGTTTCGATGCTTTTTCCTGCGGCGTCCAGTTCCGTATTGTTGCGGACGATCTGATTGTCGTCTGCGTTGCGAAA
>JAISXV010000133.1 GCA_031270335.1 Prevotellaceae bacterium
TCTCCGTGTCCTCTGTGGTTAAAAACAATGTCTGTAATTCCAAAAAAACATTGTACTTTTGTATTCTAAATTAAAACGATTATGAATGATAATGTATTAACAGAAACTGTAATTGGTTGCGCAATAAAAGTACACAGGGCATTAGGTCCCGGATTGTTGGAACACGTTTATCAAGAATGCTTGTATTACAAACTCACCAAAGAAGGTTTGTTTGCGGAGAAAGAAAAGCCGATGCCGGTAATTTTTGAAGAGGTAAAACTGGATTGTGGATTCCGATTGGATTTGGTGGTAGAGAAGAGCGTAATTGTCGAATGTAAGAGCATCAAAGCCCTTGACGACGTACATACGGCACAGATACTTACATATCTAAAACTCAGCGATATCACGACAGGGTTACTCATTAATTTTAATGTAACTTTATTGAAAAATGGAATAAAAAGAATAAAGAATGGATACTGAGTATTTTAATAACCACAGAGGACACAGAGAAATAAACTCTGTGATCTCTGTGTTCTCTGTGGTAAAAAAAAGCAATGATTAGTTATGGAATATTTGTTACATTTATTGATATTGGTTGGCATTTACATAATGCTTTCGCAAAGTCTGAATCTCTCTGCCGGTTTCGGCGGAATGATTTCGCTGGCACATGCGGGATTTTACGGCGTAGGAGCATATACTGCCGCCTTGCTTGCGGTCAACTATCAAGTTCCGTTTTTGTTGGCTTTGCCTGTAGCCATGCTGTTGAGCGGATTATTGGCATTGATTGTATCCGCCATTGCTCTGCGTACGATTGACGATTATTTTATTATTTGTACCTTGGGCATTCAAGTCATTGTTTTTTCGCTGATGAACAATTGGATGTCGCTCACAAAAGGACCATTGGGAATACCGGGTATTCCCGGCATTTCGATATTTGGCATTGAAATAGAAAGCAAATGGGCATTTTTGCTGTTAACGCTTTTCTTTGTCGCTTTGATATTCTTCTTCCTGAAAAAACTGACCGGCTCCGCTTTCGGACGTACTTTGCGGGCATTGAGTGAAGATGAGATTTTCACGCAATCGCTCGGAAAAAATGTGTATTTGTCTAAAGTTATTGCTTTCACCGTCGGCGCAATGATAGCCGCCGTTCCCGGAGCGCTTTATGCCCATTACATTAGCTACATCGACCCGACAAGTTTCACTGTGGATGAATCTATTTTTATTCTTTCCATCGTTATCATCGGAGGCATGCAGAATCTGTGGGGAAGCGTTGTTGCTGCGGCATTTCTTGTTTTTTTGCCCGAAGTTTTGCGCTTTGTCGGTATGCCGAATGCGATTGCCGCAAATATGCGACAAATAATTTATGGCGGAATATTGATATTTATGATGTTCCGGTATAGTAGAGGATTTGTATCTCGATAAACGAAAGTTTAAAGTATTATTATTTTCCAAGCGCTCCGATTGACACAACATTTACTCCGTCGAGACGAGTTTAACGCATTCCGGTACCGGTAATAATGTTTAGAGACGCAGGTTTCTCAGTTTTTTTTATTATATCCTGCAATGACAAAGATAATTACGGGAATCCCGAGCAACGCGGTGATTGAGTTTATCGGCAAAGTTACATCTTTAATGATACACTGCGAGAGAATATCGCACAAAAGCATTATACATGAGCCGATTAGCATCGTTCCGGGCATGAGGATACGGTGGTCAGCCTGACGAAACAACATTCTGGTCAAGTGCGGAACGGCAATTCCGATGAAACCGATTGGTCCACAGAATGCTGTGGCTGTTCCCGTCAATATGCTTGTTCCCAGAAACACGAAATTTCGTGAACGCTGTATATTGACGCCCATACTTTTGGCATAGTTTTCGCCTAAGAGGAGAGCGTTCAGCGGTTTGATGGAAAATATTGATATTAAGACGCCTGCGAGTAAAGCGCATCCCATAAGCGGGATTTTGTCGGACGACACCGAGCCCAGACTGCCCATTGTCCACAGCACGTAGGTTTTCACTCCGGCGCTAGCGCCAAAATACTGTAAGATACTGATTATCGCCGATATTCCGCTGCCGAACATCACGCCGAGTATCAACACCGACATCACATCTTTCACCCGCGTCGATACAAGCAATATGAGTATCAACACAATCGACGAGCCGCCCAAAGCCGCAACATACGTTCCCAAATCGCGCAACGATTCTACAACAGCAAACGACGATGCACCCATAATGAACAGAGCCACACCCAATCCCGCGCCCGAACTGACGCCAAGAACATACGGATCAGCCAGCGGATTCCGGAAAATCGTCTGCATCTGCAAGCCCGCAACCGATAACGAAACGCCCGTAAACACTGCAACACAGGCTTTTGGCAAACGAAAACGGTACAGAATCTTCGAAGCCGCAATATCCTCTCCGAAAAGCGAATCGCGGATATCTTTCAACGAAATATCAACCGAGCCAACCGTCAAATCTAAAATAAACAGCGCCGTCAGCAGACAGCCGAGTGTCGTGAAAAACAAAGGATTATATTTCTGTCTGTTCAATTTTTGCATCTAAAATCATCAATCTAAAAATCATCAATCAATCTAAAATCGTAAATCTAAAATCTAAAATCGTAAATCTAAAATCGTAAATCTAAAATCGTAAATCGTCAATCTAAAATCGTCAATCTATTTGTCTTTCTTCTTTTTGCGGCGAAAAATGTCGATAAACTTGTTAAATTGAGAACGATATGAGAGTCCGATTCCGTTTCTGTTACTTTCCATGTCATCGGAAAAGTAGTCGCGTGACTTCGAAAACACTTTGAATCGAGTATTTTCGTTTTTTCCCAACAGGACTTCCATTTCGATATCGCCAATAAAACTCCGGTTCGAAGTCGTTGTGTTACTTGCGCTTCCGTTGAGTATCACCCTGTCGAAAAGTTGAGTGCTGACGTCGATTCCAAAACCCGCGCCCGTAGTGGTGTTGGCATTGGCGTTGTAATCGACATTGACATCTAAGGGAATAGGCAAGTTAAACATGGATATAAGATTCCCGATTTGTCCCGATAACAGTTCCGAAGCGTTGTACATCAAGGTAGTAGAGCCTAAATCCTGACTCGCAAAATTCTGTTCCGGCAAAAAAGCCCTGAGTACCAGCAAAGAAAGAAACTGACGCGTCATCTTTTCGTCCGTGTTGACGAGATTGGCGAACTGAGCCTTTTTTTCGGGGTCGATATCGTGGATGTCAATATTGAATTTCAGGAGCGGATTAGTCATTCGTCCCGTAATAAATATTTGACATTCAACCGAATGATTCCGCAAACTGTCGGAAGGAAAAAGAGTGGCAAGAGAGACGCGTTCCTTGTACGAGGCAGTAACGTTCAATTCGGCATTTTCGACGTCGCCGTTAAAACGTATTCTGCTACCCTTGTTTATCGTGAATTTTCGGGATACGATGCTGAAATTCGGGAGAGTAAAATTGTAGTCGCCTTCTTCTATCGAGTAATCGCCCGTAATATTAAAGAGTTCCAGAGCCGGATCGACGTATATTTTCAGGTTTCCACTACCTCTGGCTCTAAGAATATCGCCAACTTTCGGATCGATAAGTATTTGGATTTCAGACTTTGGAGTTACTGCAAGGTCGAAATGCAGTTTCATGTTCGAATCCTTATTTAAGAGCATTTCGGACGATTCTTCATCCTCAACGCCGGTCGAATCGACTTTGCCGTTGACGAAAGTGAGAAAATCGGATTCCTTAACCTGGGAAGTCGATGATAATGGTATGTAAAAGAATGTATTTGAACCTGTTTCGGCAGTTATTGCCATATTAATCAGGTCGGGATTTCCGTTCAGGTTGACAACTCCCGAAGTGTAAGCGGTTCCGTAAAATAAGGGATTATCCTTATCTTTTGTGTTCAGGCTCAGAAAGTTATTTACCTTGGCGTTTGCATCAAACTTGATGTTTTTGAAATAGTTGTGCGTTAAATCCATACTCAAAACTCCGGTATTTCCTTTGACGTCCTTGATTTGTCCATTGCGTATGCTGATTTTCGAGCCGGTGATGTCAATGCCGGAGTTCACAACATAGTGAGTTTGAAGATAATCGACCATCATACCCACATTGTCGAGACTTAATTTGCCAGAGATGTCGGGATTCTTCAAGGTTCCCGTAATTTTCACATTGCCGTTCACCATTCCGCTTGTACCGGACACGATTTCGTTCAAAAGCGGCTCTATAACTTTGATTTTGAAACTTTTGAAATTAATATCCGCATCAATTTCGCCCGAATCAGGAAAAATATATCCGTAAATCGAGGTATAGAACTGATTATTATACGATACGCGGCTTGTAACGTCGATACAGTGCTTGTCGTTGTTCCACATGCTGCCCAGACTGATATTACCGATAGTATCGTTGTTAATCACCAGAGTATCAATCAATATTTCGGAAAGTATATAAGGCGTTCCATATAATCCGTAGAGGTCTATTTCGCCCGAAACTTTGCCGCCAACCTGATATCCAAGCGGAGAAATGTAGCTGTTGATTCCGCGAAGCCTGTAATTTGTCAGGGATATTCTCAACGAATCGTTCGGATTTTGCGAAACTGTTCCCGCAATTTTGACTTCCTGACCTCGCCGGTTGATGTTAAATCCCTCAATACTAAACTTGTCGTCTTCGAATTTCACAGAAGTCGGGGTTATATTCCATCTTTGACCGAAGAGCGTTATGTCTGATTTGTCGATGTTTATATCAGTCAGCAATTTGCCTTTCGATTCGGGATTATGCGAAAACTGTACAGCAAACGAAATATCTGTGTCCGATTCATTTATGGTGTCGGTAAACAAAAAATGCGTCAAAATCCTGTCGTGAATTACAGAGTTGTAGAGATTGAAATTGTTAATTGCAACCATCGGAGTAATCAAATTGCCGGACACATTTATCGCCAGCGAATCGAAATCGTTGTTACAGAAGAGTTTCAAATCCGAAATATGATTGTTGTTGTAAGATATTTTATCGGAAGTCAGTTTGATACTGATTTTGGAATTTGTGTCGATTTGTGCGTCCAAAACAGAACCTTTTTCGACGTACAAACCCGGAACAAGGATTCTCGCCATATCTTTTGCGTCTTTAAAATGCGCATTAAACTGATAATCAGCTTCCTGTTTGACCGGATTCAATTTTGTGTTTTGCGGAAACAGCTCCGGAACATGCGATTGCATAATGTATTTCAAATGCTCGACAAAACTTTCCAAATCTCTATGTCCTAAATATTTGGCGTCCATAAAACCGGATTTCAGTTCGAGATAGTTTTTGTTTTCGTTGTTATATGAACTCAATTCGACTTTCCCAAAATCGACATTGCCATGAATATCAGAATAAAACAAATTATCGACAGTCAATTCGCCGACATAGTCCAAAATACTCGAAGCCATGAAATTTGCATTGATATCTGCATTGACAATGGAAACGGAATCCCGTTTGTTGAATTTTAATTTCACTAAATCAGCGTGTTTCAATTTAGCGTCGAACTTGAAAATCGGGATACCGTTTTCTCCTTCCATGTCGATGTTTCCATTGAAATCGAGGTCGAGATTGGGTTCCGAAATCTTTACTTCGCCGTCAAAAGACTGGTTTACAAGACGTCCTTCGAGCGCTATATCACTATATTTGTAATCGTTAAACTCAAGCAGCGAAATGTTTCCCTTGCCGAAAATGTCGTTTTTGCCGCTCACTATCTTCCCATTTACTTCGATATTGAATCCGGCTTGTCCAATCAACGGAGAATGAGCTAATTGCCCGACATTGAAATCTTCCGTCGCAAGTTCGCCGGTGAACGTTATGGAATTGTTCCGGTTTTTAAACAGAATATCCATCTCCAAAACACCCAAATCGCTTTTCAGATATCCGTACGAAACGAAATCATTGATAAGCCCCGTATAAGTCCCGTTGAAGTGTATGTTTCCAAATTCATTCAAGGTTGTTTTGGCTGTAAATTCCTTATCTGTAATGCCTTCGACAAAGGTTGCAATGTCGTTGGGATGAGTATCGAGGTGTTTCAAATCGACAAAAATGATTGTGCTTTCGATGTTCGGCAGTCCAAAAATGCTGAAACGCCCGTCAATATACGTTCTGTTAAGGGTTTCGAGTGTGAAATTGTCGCTTCGCAAATCGGTGACGTGACCGGTGATTTGTCCGTTAAAGCTCGCTGTTACAGGTATTTGGTTAAGCGAAGGAGCAAAGTATCCCAAAGTGCCGAAATCGACATACGAATCGTAAATATCAACGGTAAAATTCACTTTGTTGATGAAATCGCTGAAATCTTTGCCTCCGTTGTACAGCAAACTCAGGTTTCGCATCCTGATATCTGAACGATCGTCGATGACTCTAAATTCTCTGAGCGTTACCTCTTTACCGAAACGGATAATGCCTGTGTCCGCCGTAATATGCTGTATGTTAAGCCCCGAACGTTCTTTGAACGAAAAGTCATTGACTCTGAATGTCAGGCTGTCGTTCTTGATGCTTATCCTGTCGGCATCGAGGTTTACGTCCGAAACCGACATGTTTTTGTAGATAACGCCCTCCGGCTGCTCATCTATCGACGGCGCTCCGTTCAGTTGCATTCTATACTCGAAATTCTTTAACTCCAGCGATTTAGTCTTGAAGAAAAATGTGTTTACGATCATGTCTTCCAGACTCTTGTTTTCGTCCTCAGGCTCGTCTTTTTCTTCGTTGTCACCGTCCTGGTTTTTCAGTTTTTTGACTATTTTGGTAACATTCGTACCTGTGGAATCACTTCTAAGACAAAATATTCCGTCGGTCAGCCGGAGTTTGTTCAATGTTAGAGGTCGTCCGTTCAACGGCAAACTCCCAATGGCGGCGTCCAAACGCGAAACGAACATCAAAGTGTCCCGATTGAGATCTTCGATATATATCCCGTTGAGACGTACCCTGTTGAAAAACGAAATATTGACGGATTCGATTTTTATTGT
>JAISXV010000161.1 GCA_031270335.1 Prevotellaceae bacterium
GACATCGTCGCCAAAATCGAAGCGTTGACGCTCGTCGAAGGCGAAGCGGAATATGCGCCGTTTATCAGGGAACTCAATGAGTTGGTCGACCGGTTCAACAAAATTCGTTCACATAAAACGGCAAAAGGCGACGAAGCATGACCGATTTTTTATATGAAAAAGATTATTAGTCAGTATTTAAAACAAACCGTCCGTTATTCTGGCGGATGAACCCACAGGAAACTTGGACAGCAAAATGGGAGCGGAAATTATGGAACTCCTGCTGAACCTGAACAGGGAAGGAACGACGATAGTAATGGTTACGCACGACGAGCGCATAGCCCAAAAAACGCATCGAATCATTCGTTTGCTGGACGGAAAAATACAGGCGTAATACAGTAAAACATGATATCACGGGTGTACGATAAAATTTTGATTAAGATTTATAGGATTAAAGGATTAGTAGGATTCTTGCGTCCGAAGGTATCACAGTTCAAACATTTTAATTTAAAACAATTTATTTTATGAAGTATTGGATATTATCAACCCTGTTGTGTTTTTTGAGCCTGTTGAACGGTCGTGCACAGGAACGTTCATTGACGCTGGAGGACGCTTTCGTACTTGCCGAAAGGCAATCGCTGGACGCTTCCATTGCTCGAAACACCTTTTTGAATGCTTTCTGGCAATACCGGAACTACAAAGCCGAACTGTTGCCGAATGTCGTTCTGGACGGTTCGCTGCCCACCTTGAACCACTCGTTAAATACGTACCAGAAGGAAGACGGTTCTTACGGGTTCGTTGAAAACAACATACTGACGGAAAACCTTTCGCTGTCGCTGCAACAGAACATTCCGTTTACCAATGGCGTTTTCGCCGTACAGTCGCAGTTGCAGCGCATAGACCAGCTGAATAACAAAACGACGGGCTATCTGAGCGTGCCGTTTGCGATTACGCTGCAACAGCCGCTGTTTCACAGCAAATCGATGAAATGGGCTATGCGCATCGAGCCGGAACGCTACAAAGAGGCTTTGAAACAGTATCAGGTGAACATGGAAAATGTTTACTTGAATGTTATCAATTATTATTTCGACCTGTTGCTTGCAAAAGTGAATCTGGATATTGCTAACATCAATTACGACAATGCAGTGAAACTGTTTGATATTGCAAAAGGCAAAAAAAGCCTCGGTCTGATTTCGCAAAACGAGATATATCAACTTGAACTGAACCGTGTGAATGCCGAAGCGAATGTTACTTCTGTCCGTCAAACGTATGAAAACAGGATGTTGACGCTTCGCAATTATTTGCGCATGGAAAATGACGACACTGTTCTTCCTGTTATGCCGGAAGGGTTTAGCCATTTGGATATTACCACAGAACAGGTGGTGGCGCTGTCTGCCAGAAACAATCCGATTACGCACAACCTCAATCGCCGGATTATGGAAGCTCAGAGGCAGATAGATCAGGCTAAAGCTAATCGCGGATTCAGAGCCGACCTCAATGTCTCAATAGGAACTACGGGCAGCGACCTCACACTGCCGGATTCGTACCGAAACCTGCAAAACCGTGAAATGGTCAGTCTGGGTATCCGGATACCGATTCTGGACTGGGGCAAAGGCAAAGGCGGCGTGAAACTTGCCGAATCGGAAAGGGAAGTGGTGACGCAGCAAATAGAACAGATACAATTGAATTTTGAGCAGAATATCGTGCTTTCCGTATCGCAGTTTCGTAATCAGTCGAAATTAGTAAGCCTCGCACGTCATGCCGATTCTATTGCACAACTGCGCTACGAAACAGCTTTCCAAACGTTTGTGATGGGTACTATCAATGTATTAGACATCAATTCCGCCCAAGTGGAGCGCGACAATGCCCGACGAAAATACATCAACGAACTGTATCTCTCGTGGCTATATTACTATAACCTCCGCCAAATCACTCTTTTTGACTTTGTAAACAATACAGATGTGATGCATTCGACAGAAAGTAATTAAAAAAATAAATATATCATGGACAGAAAAATAAACCCTAAAATCATCCGGCAACGCAGGATAAAATTAATAAGCACAATATCCATAACTGTAATCATAGCCGTTGCAGGTTTTACGCTCCTTGTACGCCTCTTACAGTCGGGAATATCCGGCGACGATGTTTATACATCGACAGTTGACCGTGGAACAATAGAAGTATCCATTCCCGCCACAGGTAAAATCATCCCGCTGTCGGAAGAAGTAATTATCTCTTCGGTCTCTACCAAAATCATGGAAGTGTATAAAAAAGCTGGAGACGAAATCAAAGAAGGCGATATTATCATGAAACTGGATTTGACAACTATCAATGCGGAAATAGAACAGCAGGATAATGAACTAAAGATGAAACAGTACAAATTCGAGCAAGATAAAATCACTTCGCAAAGCGCTCTTGCCGACCTCGAAATGCAAATCGAAATTGACGAAATGCAAATTAAACGAATGGAAGTGCTGCTGAAAAATGAACGTTTCCTCGACAGTATAGGCGCAGGCACTTCGGACAAAATCAGACAGGCAGAACTGGATTTTGCTGTGGAACAGTTGCGCTTGAAACAGTTGAAACGCAAATACGAGAACCAGAAACTCATTACCGAATCCAACAACAAAGTCCTGGAACTGGAATACTCCATTGCCTTGAAACATGCCATGCTGAAAAACAAAACCATGTCGGAAGCGCAGGTTCGTTCTCCACGCTCGGCAACGCTTACTATGGTCAACGACCAAATCGGAGCAAAAGTGTTTGAAGGAGCACAATTAGCTATTGTATCCGACCTTGCACACTACAAAGTAGAAGCCGAAGTCTCGGAAAGTTACGGCAACAAAGCGCTTTCGGGAAGCAATGTGATAGTCAAGGCGTCGGGCAAAGAATTGCGCGGGAAAATCGGGAATGTGGTTCCTTCCGTCCAAAACGGGATTATCATATTCACCGTCCTGCTCGACGATAACCGTGACGAAGCCTTGCGCTCGGGTCTGAAAGTTGATGTGTATGTAATCAGCGCCATACAGGAAGATGCGTTACGTATCGCCAACCGCTCCTATTATACAGGTCCGGGCGAATACGAGCTTTGGGTAGTCAGCAACGGCGAAGCGGTAAAACGTAAGGTTACATTAGGGGAAAGCAGTTACGATTATGTAGAAGTGAAAGATGGATTGAACGAAGGCGAAACGGTGATTATATCCGATATGAACAGGTTTTTGGATAAAAAGAAACTGAAGTTTAAAGATTAATAACGCTCAATGGATAATGGTAGAGACGCCCAAATTGGGCGTCTCTACATAGTGTTTGTCCGAAAACCGCAAGGATTGCAATTCCAATCAAAATCCCTACGGGATTTTTTGTCGTCGTTGTATGTCTTTTCTACCAACATTTCATCCCTACGGGATTGATAATCCGTACACTGAAGTGTACGGTTAATAAAGTGTCGTTGTCCCTGCGGGCTGTAAGGGTTGAACTACTACGTAGAAAACTGCTGACAAAAAATGATTTGTGAAAATTCGTGCATTCGTGGCTACACTATTTTGTTTGCGTTTTGATCCACGTCAGTATTTCGTTCAATACGACGGGTGAAAATGTTTGCTCAATAATTGCGTATTCCGCCATCAGACCGGTTGTACATTCCTGAAACAGATGATTCAATCCGGCGAATGCTTTTGTCGTAACTCGTTTGTTGCCGCCTTTGGTCAAGGCTGCTTTGATAGCGTCGAGATTCACTTTGGCGGGAACCTGCAAATCTTTTTCACCGTTGAGAGCCAAAACAGGACATTTCACTTTCTCCAATGCCGGAGCAGGGTCGTATTTAATGAAATGTAACATCCACGGACTTGTCAAATCCGTATCCGCGGGAACGACCCGTGAATTTGTCCGTAATAATCTTGGCTGAAACTACATCGCCATACGCCTCAAAGGCGTTTTGTAAATCTTCGCTCGTGAGTTCAAAACTCAAATT